>CAYXJM010000073.1:3596-9905 GCA_964465455.1 uncultured Klebsiella sp. | reverse complement strand
TCGATCTCGATGTCGCGCGTGAACGAGCGGTAGCGCGAGAGCGGGTAGACCTTCCAGGTCGCGGTGGCGATGTCGAAGCGCAGCAGCGTGTCGGACTGGTTGCCGTTCACCCACACGACGTTGCGCGCGCGGTCGACGTTGAGCGCGTAGGGCGTTTCGCTCGCGACCGGCAGCGGCCAGGTGTCGAAACGGCGCGCGGCGACGTCGTAGCGCGCGATCAGCCCGGACGAGAAGCCGGTGATCCACGGGTTGCCCGCGGCGTCGCAGCGCAGCCGGCGCGGCCCGCTGAAGGGCACGGGAATCGCGCCGGTCTCGCCGGTCTCCGGGTCGATGCGCACGATGTCGCCGGCGTAGAGTCGCGTGACCCAGACCGTGCCGTCGGGTGCGACGTCGATGCCGTAGGGCATCGGGAAGCCGGTGTTCTGCCAGTCGTACTCGGGCGGTTCCTCGACCTCGCCGCGCCCGAGGCGCCACTTCACGACCGCCGTCACCACGCGCTCGCGCAGGCTGCGCGGCGGCAGGTCGAAGTAGCTGAACTCGCGGGTCGCGCGGTCGAACATCGCCACCTGGTTGCTGAGCGCGAGCGTGAACCAGACGCGGTCGTGCGCGTCGACCCGGATCGTGTGGGGGTAGTAGCCCTCGTTCATCTTCCATTCGGTGAAGCGTTTGCTCACCGGGTCGAATTCGAGCAGCGACTGCGCCATCGAGGGCGTGATGAAGATGTGACCGTCGCTCGGGGACAGCGCGAACGAGTGTACCCCGAGGTAGTTCTCGACCTTGGGATAGGCGCCCGCGAAGCGGTTGCCGAGAATGCCGCCGAGCGGCGCGCCGTCGGCGTGCGGGATGCGGTAGACGCGGTAATCGCCCGAGAGCGGATCGAGCTCGTAGACGCGGTCCATCAGGTTGTCGCCCACGTAGACCATGCCGTTGGGGTGGAGCAGGAAATCGTGCATCTGCGACATCGAGTCGCCGATCGGCCACTCGGTGATCTGCGCGCCGGCGAGTTCCGCGCCCCACGGCGCGGCGTCGGGCAGCAGCTCCGGGTGGCCGGCGATCGCCTCGAAGCGCGCGTTCAGGTAACGCGCCAGCGGCTGGCGGAAGTCGTGCGCCATCTGCGCGCCGTAGCGGTTCATGCGGTCGATCGCGTCGCGCCACTCCTCGCGCGAGCGGGACTTGCGCATGTACGGCGAGGCCTGCTGGTGGCAGAAGGCGCAGTGCAGCAGGAAGTGCTCGCGCGCCCCGGCGTCGCCGTCGAAGTCGAGCAGCGAGAGCCACAGGTTCGCGGGCTTGGCTTCCGCCAGCGCGCGGGGGTCCCCCTGCGGCACGAGCAGCAGTTCCGGCGCCTCGTCGCCGCGGATGCCGCGCACCCGGGTGTCGGCGTAGCCGGGTTTGCGCACGCGCAGGTTCACCAGCGCCCCCGTGTCCGGGAAGCGCACGCGGCCCGCGCCATCGCTGAAGCGCGTGAGTTCCGCCGGCGCGACGTTCACGACGCCGGGAGCCGGGTAGCCGTTGTCCGAGGTGTCGGCCGGGCGCGCCCCGGCGCTCGCGCGCGTGACCATTGCGCCGGCCACGGGCGTGCCGGCGTTGTCGCGCACCGTGAGCTCGATGGCGCCGGCCCCCGCGCCGAAGGCGAGGGCGAAGCATCCCAGGACCAGGGCTGGCAGTCGCATGCGTCCGTCTCCGCGCGGTCGTCGCCGTGATGGTGAACGCTCGACGCGCCGGGTGCAAACCGGGAGTCGGCGTCCCCCCCCGAGCGCTGATCCGCGCGGGCGCCTGCCGGCGTAAACCTCACTTGCGCCGCGTGCGCGACGGGACGCGCCATCCGGGCGCGCTCTCGGCTATAGTGTCGCCCCGGACACGCAGGGGCAGGAGAGCGAGCGCTTGGAACAACTGACCACGATCGAGCTGTCGAAGGAATACCTCAAGTTCTCGGCCGCGCACTTCACGATTTTCTCCGCCACCGAGCGCGAGCGGCTGCACGGCCACAATTTCCGCGTGGCCGCGAAGATCACCGCGCCGGTGGGAGACAACGGCATGTGCTTCAGCTACCGCATCCTGAAGGACAAGCTCGAGGCGCTCTGCGAGACCCTGGACGAGTACATGCTGATCGCGGCCGATTCGCCGCACCTGCGCATCAGCGAGCAGGGCGGGCAGTACCGCGTGGAGTTCAACGGCGAGGAGCTGTTCTTCCCGCGCGCCGACACGCTGCTGCTGCCGGTGCGCAACGCGACGGTCGAGGAGTACGCGCGCTACCTGCTAGAGCGCCTGCTCGAGGACCGTGAACTGATCGTGCGGCACGACATCCGCGAGGTGGGGATCAAGGTGTCCTCGGGGCCCGGCCAGTGGGGTTCCAGCCACTGGAAGCGGGGCTGAGCCATGAAGACGCTGGTCATCACCGGGGGCAGCAAGGGCATCGGGCTGGCGACGGCCCAGCTGTTCGCCGCGGACGGGTACCGGGTCGTGAACATCTCGCGCAGCCCCATCCCGCTGGCGGGCGCGGTGCAGCTCGACATCGACATCGCGGAGCCGCACTGGGCCGCGCGCCACGGCGAGGCGGTGCGCGCCGCGGTGGCCGGAAGCCGCAGCATCGCGCTGGTGCACAACGCGGGGCTCCTGACCAAGGACAGCGTCGAGAACGTCGCGGCGGCGACGCTGCAGCGCTCGCTGCAGGTCAACGTCGTCGCCTGCGTGCAGCTCGACCAGTTGCTGCTGCCGGCGATGGGCGCCGGCTCCTCGATCGTCTATGTCGGCTCGACGCTGGGCGAGAAGGCGGTGGCGGGCTCCTGCGCGTACGTGGTGTCGAAGCACGCGCTGGTGGGACTGATGCGTGCGACCTGCCAGGACCTCGCGGGGCGCGGCATCCACACGGCCTGCGTCTGCCCCGGGTTCACCGACACCGAGATGCTGCGCGCACACGTGGGGCAGTCGCCCGCGGTGCTGGAGGCGCTGGCGGGAAACATGACGTTCGGGCGACTGATCGATCCGGTGGAGATCGCGCGTACGATCCATTTCTGCGCCGGGAACCCCGTGATCAACGGGGCCGTCATCCACGCCAACCTGGGGCAGGTGGAGCGCTGAGCGGGCCCGCGGGCGGTTGTGGCCGTCCGCGGGCTCGGCTAGAGTCTTGCCGCCGCCGCGTGGCGGCGCGATCGATCACACTGGAGAACACGACCATGATGCGTACGCCGATGGCGGTCCTGATCCTGAGCCTGGGCCTCGGTGCGGCCGCCGCCAGCGCCGAATGCAGCCGCGACGCGGCCCCGACGATACCGGACGGTGCCGTGGCGACGCTCGACGAGATGAAGGCGGCGCAGGCCGCGGTCAAGGCCTACATGGCCAGCGGCAACGCCTACCTCGCCTGCCTCGAGGAGGAGGGCAAGGTTGCGGGCGAGGAGGAGCCGGTCGAGGCCAAGGCGGCGCGCGTCGCCACGCACAACGCCACCGTCGACGAGCAGACCGACGTCGCCACGCGTTTCAACGCGGCGCTGCAGGCGTTCAAGGCACGCAACTGAGTCGCACCCGGGCCGTTGCCGCGAGTGGCGCGGCCCGGGCGCCCGCGGCGTCGCGATGCCAGCGCCGTGCCTGACGGGGCGGCGCGACGCCGCACCGTTCCATGTCCGCCCGCGAGACCGAGCACGATGTCCGAATCCACCCGCCAGGACTCTCCCGAGCAGGCAGCCTTCCGCGCCCATTGCCGGCAGTGGCTGAAAGCCAACATCCCGCCGCCCGCGACGGTGCGCCTGCCGCAGACGCCGCTGGAGATCATGACGCGCGAGCAGCTCGATTACCTCCGCGCCTGGCAGAAGGCCGCCTACGACGCGGGGCTGGTGGGCTGCGACTACCCGGTGACCTACGGCGGCGGCGGCCGCACGGACTGCCAGCGCATCGCCAACGAGGAGATGCAGCGCGCCGGCACGCCGCAGCTGCCGAACGTGATCGGGCTCGGCATGGCCGCGCCGACGATCTTCCACCACGGTTCCGAGGAACTGAAGCGCCGCCTGCTGCCGAAGTTGTTGTCGGGCGAGGAGATCTGGTGCCAGGGCTTCAGCGAGCCCGGCGCGGGCTCGGACCTCGCGAGTGTGCAGACCTTCGCCGAACCGCGCGGTAACAGGTGGGTCATCAACGGCCACAAGGTGTGGACCTCGCTCGCGCACTTCGCGAGCTGGATGATCCTGCTGGCGCGCACGGACCGGACGCGCAAGCACGACGGCCTGAGTTATTTCGTCGTGCCGATCGAGTCCGCGCTCGGCAAGGGCGTCACGGTGCGCCCGCTGATCAAGATGACCGGCGAGACGGGGTTCAACGAGGTGATCTTCGAGGACCTCGAGATCGACGACGGATTGCGTCTCGACGCGGTCGGCAAGGGCTGGACCGTCGCGATGACGACGTTGCTGCACGAGCGCGGGGCGGGCTCGCTGGTGACACCGCAATCCGGCGGGCGCCGGGCAGAGGAAGCCGCGGAGACCGGCAATGCGGGCAGGCTGATCGGGCTGGCGCGCCAGAGCTGGCGCCACGGCGCCTGCGCGGCGGACGACCCGGTGATCCGTGACCGCATCATGCAGATCGCGATCCGCGAGGAAGGCTTCAACCTCAACCAGAAGCGGGCCCAGGTGCCGGCGCTCGCGGAAGACGTCATGCGCATCCCGCTGCAGTGGAAGCTGGTGATCAGCGAACTGTCGCAGGACGCCGCCGCGCTGGCGCTCGACATCGCGGGCGCGGCCGGCTCGCTCTACATCGCCGACCCCAATGCGCCGCAGGGCGGGCGCTGGCCGCTGGCCTACCTCAATTCCTTCGGCATGACGATCGCCGCCGGCACCAGCGAGGTGCAGCGCAACATCCTCGGCGAGCGCGTGCTCGGCCTCGCAAAAACCAAGTAGGTACGGATTCATCCCGGCGCAGGTCCGGATTCATCCGGACAGGAACCACCGCCCCGCGTGACAAGCCCAGGAGTGAACGCATGAGCATGCCCAGGGATTTCGGCTTCGGCGACGAAGTGGTGATGCTGCGCGACGCCGCGCGCAGGTTCTTCCAGGCCAACATGCCCGCCGATCGCCTGCACCGGCTGGTGGCGGCGGATGCCGATCCCGGACGCACACCCGGGTGCGCCTGGGAGCCCGAACTGTGGCGGCAGATGGCGGAACTGGGCTGGACCGGCGTCGCGGTGCCCGAGCGTGCCGGCGGCCCCGGCATGCCCTGTGTCGCGGTGGCCGCACTGGCGGAGGAGGCGGGTCGCGCCGCGTTTCCCTCGCCGCTGCTGCCGACCCTGCACGCCACCTACGTGCTGGCGGCCTGCGGCACGGCAGCGGCCGATGGCGTGCTGGCCGAAATCGCCGGGGGGCGGTCGGCCACGCTGGCGCTCGCCTGCGAGCGCGGCACCTGGAGCGGCGCAGCGACCGGCGTGAGCCTCAGCGACGGCAAGCTGAACGGCACGGCGTGGTACGTGCAGGACGCCCGCAAGGCGGAGTTGTTCGTGGTGAAGGCGGTCGAGAACGGCGCGGCCGGGCTCTACCTGGTGCGCGCGGGTGCCCCGGGCATGGACGTCGTCGCCGATTCGATCGTCGACCTCACGCGCGACCAGGCGCACCTCAGCTTCGACGGCGCGGCCGTGGAGTGCGTGCTGGCGCCCGCGGGCGCCGCGGCGGACGTGATCGGCGCGGCCGAGCCCGCGCTGCTGACGCTGATCGCCGCCGACATGTGCGGTGCCGGCGAGTGGCAGCTGCAGACGACCGCGGAGTATGCCAGGGTGCGCCAGCAGTTCGACCGCCCGATCGGCTTCTTCCAGGCCGTCAAGCACCCGCTGGTCGACCTGATGGTGCAGATCGACATGGCGCGCTCGCACGTCTACAACGCCGCCTGCGCCATCGACCACGATCCCGGCAGCGCCGCGCGCGCCGCGCACATGGCCAAGGCCTGTGCCAGCGACATGGCGGCTTTCGGTTCGAGCCGCTCGGTGCAGTTGCACGGCGGCATCGGTTTCACGTGGGAGTGCTTCGTGCACATCTACTTCAAGCGCCAGCTCCACAACCGGATGCTGATGGGCGACGGCGCCTGGCACCGCGCGCGTCTGGCCGAGTTGCTGATGGGGCCCGCGGGCGCCTGAACGACGGCGCGCATCGCGCGCCGCGCTGATCCGTTACGCCACCGGTCCCGTACTGTTCTGCGCAGGTAAGGCAGGACACGGTGGAGGCAGTACATGGAAACCCTGTTCATCACGCTGGTCGGCATGCTGGTGGGCGGGGCCGGCCTCGCGGTCGGCATCGTCGCACGCGACGAAGCCGCGCTGCGGCGCACCAGGGGCCGCTGCTCCGC
>CAYXJM010000073.1:0-3496 GCA_964465455.1 uncultured Klebsiella sp. | reverse complement strand
GCTCAGATGGTGATCTGCTGGCCCAGCTCGACGACGCGGTTCGGAGGCAGGTGGAAGGTGCGCAGCGGCGTCGCGGCGTTGCGCACCATCCACGCGAAGAGGTGCTCGCGCCACAGCCGCATGCCGGCCTTGCGCGCCGGCAGCAGGGTCTCGCGGCTGAGGAAATACGACGTCTGCATCGGGTCCAGTGGCAGCTCGGGCGGCGCGAACGCGCGCATCGTCTCCGGCACGTTCTGGTCGTCGCGGTAGCCGAAGTAGAGCTCGGCGCGGTGGAAGCCCTCGCCGAGCTCGGCGAGCTGCAGGCGCTGTTCGCCCTGGGTGCTCGCGCGGTCGACCGTGTGCACGGTGAGCAGGATCACCGTCTCGTGCACCACCTTGTTGTGCTTCAGGTTGTGCAGCAGCGCGGGCGGCGCGCCCTCGGTGTTGCTGGTGAGGAACACGGCGGTGCCGGGCACGCGCTGCACGTCGCGCAGGCCGAGCAGGAATATCTCTATCGGCAGCGCGGCCTCGCGCAGCTGCGCGATGAGCAGGCGCCGCCCGGTGCGCCAGGTGGTGAGCAGTGTGAACAGCAGCAGCGCGATCACCAGAGGGAACCAGCCGCCGTGCGGGATCTTCAGCGCGTTCGAGGTGAAGAAGGCGAGGTCCACCACGATGAACAGCAGCGCGCAGGCTGCGGTCAGCGCGCGGTTCCAGCTCCAGGACAAAAGCATCACCACCGCGAGCAGCAGCGAGTCGATCAGCATGGTACCGGTCACCGCCACGCCGTAGGCGGCCGCCAGCGAGCTCGAGTTCCGGAAGCCCAGCACCAGCGCGACCACCGCGACGAACAGGGTCCAGTTGATGAACGGGATGTAGATCTGGCCCTCCTCCGAGGCCGAGGTGTGGATGGTGGCGATGCGCGGCAGCAGCTTCAGCTGGAAGGCCTGGCGCGTGACCGAGAACGCGCCCGAAATCACCGCCTGCGAGGCGATCACGGTCGCGAGCGCTGCGAGCACGATCAGTGGCAGCAGCCCGGCGGGCGGGACCATGCGGTACAGCGGGTTCTCGATGAAGGCCGGCTCGCGCAGCACCAGCGCGCCCTGTCCGAAATAGTTCAGCACCAGCGCCGGCGACACGAAGGCCGTCCACGCCAGGCGGATCGGGCGCTTGCCGAAGTGGCCCATGTCGGCGTAGAGCGCCTCGGCGCCCGTGAGCGCGAGCACCACGGCGCCGAGCGCCAGGTAGGCGGCGAGACGATGCGCCGCGAAGAAGTGCACCGCGTGCGCCGGATTGAGCGCGCCGAGGATCGCGGGCGTCTGCGCGATGTGCCACACGCCGAGCCCCGCGAGCACCGCGAACCACAGCGACATGACCGGCCCGAAGAAGGCGCCCACCGAGGCGGTGCCGTGGCGCTGGATCAGGAACAGCGTCGCGACGATCGCGAGCGTGACCGGGATGACGAAGTGACCCAGCGCCGGGGCGACCAGGCCGAGGCCCTCCACGGCGCTCAGCACCGAGATGGCCGGCGTCAGCATGCTGTCACCGTAGAACAGCGCCGCGGCGAAGATGCCGAGCACCGCGAGCAGCGCCGAGATGCGCGGATTGGTGGTCACGCGGGTCGCGAGCGTCAGCAGCGACAGCGTGCCGCCCTCGCCGCGGTTGTCGGCGCGCATCATGAAGATCACGTACTTCAGCGTCACCACCAGCGTGACCGACCAGAAGATCAGCGACAGCACGCCGAAGATCTCATCGCGTCCCGGCTGCAGGCCGTGGGCCGCGTGGAAGCATTCCTTGAAGGCGTAGAGCGGGCTGGTGCCGATGTCGCCGTAGACGACTCCCATGGCGCCCAGCGTCAGGGGCGCGAGCGGCTTGTTCTCGGAGGACATGGAGCGGACGTTCCTCTGCTGATCCAGCCGCGGTCGGCGCGGCGGCGCACAGCCTACGCGGATTGGCAGCGCTTTGCACGCCGGCGGGTGGGGCGCTGTGTCGCTAGCCCGCGGCCTCGGGCGTGATCCAGCCGCTGCCGAGTTCGTGCACCAGCGCCGCGGCGGGCAGCGCGCGGCAGCCCGCCGTGTCCTGGCCCGCCCACAGTGGCGAGAAGTCGCCGCTGCCGCGCGCCTCCGCCGCCGCGCGCAGCGGCGCCACCGCGCCCACCGCGAGCGGGAAGGCCGGTGCGGCATCGTTCATCGGGCCGAGCTCGCGCATCAGGCGGTTGACGATCGCGCGCGCCGGCCGGCCCGTGAACAGGTTGGTCAGCGCGGTGTCGCGGGCGCCGCTGCCCGCGAGCGCGGCGCGGTGCACCGCGCTGGTGGTGGCCTCGGGACACAGCAGGAAGCTGGTACCGAGCTGCACCGCGGCGGCGCCCAGCGCCAGCGCCGCCGCGATGCCGGCGCGGTCCGCGATGCCGCCGGCCGCGACGACCGGCAATTCCACCGCGCGCACGATGCCGCGCACCAGCGCCAGCGTGCCGACCTGCGTGCCGACGTCGCCGCCGAGGAACAGGCCGCGATGGCCGCCGGCCTCGAGGCCCTGCGCGATGATGACGTCGGCACCGTGGCGCTCGAGCCACAGCGCCTCGTCGAGGGTCGTGGCCGAGGCCAGCACCGTCGCGCCCCATGCCTTCACGCGCGCGAGCAGCGGCGCGGCGGGCAGGCCGAAGTGGAAGCTGACGACGGCGGGGGCGAAGGGCTCCACGAGCGCCGCGATGTCCGCGTCGAAGGGCTGGCGCGCGGGGGCGCTCGGCACGGCGTCGGCGTCGAGGCCGAATTCGCGGTAGTAGGGCGCGAGCAGGCCGCGCCAGCGCGCCTCGCGCGAGGCGTCGGCGACCGCCGGTGCGTGGCAGAAGAAGTTGACGTTCACGGGACGCCGCGTGCGCGTGCGGATCGTCTCCAGCTCGGCGCGGATCGACGCCGGCGGCAGCATCGCGCACGGCAGGGAGCCCAGGCCGCCGGCCTCGCTCACCGCGATCGCCAGCGCGCTGCCCTGCACGCCGGCCATCGGTGCCTGGATCACGGGGCGCGCGACGCCGAGGCGCCGGCACAGCGCGCGGGCGGCGCCGGTCACGACAGCCAGCCGTAGCGGAAGCCGACGCCCGTGACCACGAACAGCACCGAGATCAGGGTCACCGGCACGACGTGCCAGGCGAGCGCGGTGAGCTTCGATTCGTCGAGCCGCGGGATGATGCGCAGGCGGGCATCCACGGCGAGCAGCGCCGTCAGCGCGAGCAGCCCGAGCTTGATGCAGACCAGCCGGGCCACCGGGTTGTGCAGCTCGAGCCACTGAGCCGGCGGCAGCATGCGCGCGGCGAGCAGCAGCCCGCTCGCCACCTGCAGCAGCAGCGCCGGGATGCCGATCTTTTCGAATCCGGCCTCGAAGCGCAGCAGCTCGGCGGGCGCGCGCTCGCGCAGCACGCGCGGCAGCACCGCCAGCGCGAGCACCAGGTGGCCACCGGTCCAGACGGTGGCGCCGAGCACGTGGAGGATCACCAGCAGAGCGGTCATGGCGTGGCTCGCGGAAC
>CAYXJM010000072.1:0-9930 GCA_964465455.1 uncultured Klebsiella sp. | reverse complement strand
CGCCAGGACCGCGCGCGCCTCCTCGGGACGGAAACGTTGCAGCAGGCCCTCGCTGACCGCGACCAGCGCGGCGTTGCGGTTCCAGCCCGTGGCGAAGGCATTCGACACGGGGGAGGGGAAGATGCCGATCTCCGGGGTCTTGATGCCGGCATCGCGCGCGAGTTCCGTGACGGTCTGCACCAGCCACTGCTCCTCGCGGGTGCGGGGCTGCTCGATGACGCGGGTGCCGGTGCCGCGCTTGGCGAGCCACTTCGACATGAACAGCGAGATGATCGAGCCGCTCATGCCGAACACCGCGCAGAAGACCAGCAACGCGTCCAGGTTCAGGTCGACGCCGTTGGCCGCCATGATCGAATTGAAGCCGAGCAGGTTCAGCGTGATGCTCGCGAGCATCAGGATCGCGAGGTTGGTCAGCAGGAAAAGGCCTATGCGCATCATGGGATTGGCTCCGGTGCCGGTCTGGATTCTCGCCCCGTTAGATGGGGCAGTGCGTGCGAAGTTTCAAGGGCCCGCGTCGTCGCTGGCCACGGGCTCGTCCGTCACCGGCGCGTCGGGAATCGGGTTCAGCACCTCGACGGCCGGGTAGCCCTTGTCGTCGGCGTCGCACGCGACGATCTCCCCGCGCAGGTTGAAGTCCTTGACGTTGACCTCGAACAGCTCGTTCACCGCGACGTCGCGGTGCTCGGTGCGGAACAGCGCCGCGCGGTGGCTGCCGTCCACCCAGTCGTGGTGGCGGCCGAGGTAGTGCTGGTTCTGGTTGCGGATCACGAACAGCTGTTTCAACGGGTTCCTCCGGTAGCGATGTAGGGTTGCAGCAGGCACAGCGTGACGCGCTTGAGATCCGCCAGCGTGCGCCGCGAGCGCGTTCCGGCCTGGTTCACCACCACGAGCAGCAGCGCGTGCGTGAGCTCCAGGTAGGCCCGCGCCAGGCGGCCCAGCTCGGCCGTCGTGCCGCCGAGGCCGTAACGGGCGAAGGCGACGGTCATGCGCTCGATCACCAGCGCGTCGTGGCGCTGGTCGAGCGCGCGCAGCTCGGGCACCGAGAACATCGCCTGCACCAGGTGCAGTATCCCCCGCTGGGCCTGGTAGACGGCGAGCTGGCGCTCGACGAGCCGATCCACGAACTGCTCCGGCGCGAGGTCCGCGAGTTGCCAGCCGTCGATTTCCGCCAACGAGCGCTCCACCTCCCGCAGCCACCGCTCGGCCATCGCGTACATGATCGCGTGCTTGTTCGGGAAGTAGTGGTACAGCGTGCCCACCGAGATGCCCATCTCGCGCGCGATCAGGATCGTGGTCAGCGCGTCGAAGCCGACCTCGTCGAGCAGCCGCGCCGTCACGTCGAGTATCTGCTGCGCGCGTGCCAGCGAGCGCTGCTGGAGCGGTTCGCGGCGCGGGCTGAGCTGCTGCTTGCGGCCGCGGGGGCTCGCCGGGTCCGGGTTCATCGGGATGCACGCTCTCCTGCGGGAAGCCGCGCCGCGCGGGCGCCGCGCATTCTAGCCACCGTTCCCGTAGCGCGCCACCGCGCTGCCCGCTTCACAGCCGGTCACGCAAGGCGTAGTAGAGCAGCCCCAGCACCATGCCGGGATAGCGCAGCAGCGTTCCGCCGGGAAAGCGCGGGGAGGGAATCCGCGCCATCACGTCGAAGCCCGCGCCCCGGCCCGCGATCGCCTCGGCCAGCAGTTTGCCCGCCAGCGTGGCCGTGGGAATGCCGTGCCCCGAGTAGCCGAGGGCGTAGAGGATGTTGCGCCCCAGCCTGCCGAAGGCGGGCATGCGCCGCAGCGTGATCGCCAGCGTGCCGCCCCAGCCGTAGTCGATACGCGTGCCGGCCAGCGCGGGATAGATCTCGAGCATGTGCGGGCGCACGAAGGCGCGGATGTCCCCGGGGAAGCGCGCGCGGTAGTTCTCGCCGCCGCCGAACAGCAGGCGGCGGTCCGCGGAGAGTTTCCAGTAGTTGATCACGAAGCGGGAATCCTGCATCGCGAGATCGCGCGGGTTGATCGCGCGCGTGGTCGCCTCGTCGAGCGGCTCGGTGGCGAGCATGAAGTTGTTGATCGGCATGATGCGCCCGGCGATCCGCGGTTCCAGCCTGCCGAGGTAGCCGTTGCAGGCGAGCACGAGGTGGTCGGCCAGCACCGAGCCCTGCGCCGTGCGTACGCGGATGCGCGCGCCTTCCTCGTAGCCGGTCACGCGGGACTGCTCGTGCATGCGGGCGCCCGCCCGCCGCGCCGCATCGGCCAGTCCCAGCGCGTAGTTCAGCGGGTGCAGGTGCAGCGCGCCCTCGTCGAGCAGTCCGCCGCTGAACACCGTGCTGCCGGAGAGCGTGCGCATCTCCTCGCGCGGCACGTGACGGCACCGCGTGTAGCCGTAGCGCTCCTGCAGATGCGCCGCTTCCCCGCGCAGGTAATCGTCGTCGCGCCGCTTCCAGCCCGCGTAGAGGATTCCGGGCTTCAGGTCGCAGTCGATGCCATGGCGCGCGACGAGATCGCGCACCAGTGCGACCGCGTCCAGCCCGAGCTCCCACAGCAGCCGCGCGTGGCCGTCGCCGAGGCGCTGCTCGAGCTCGCGCTGCGGACGGCGCTGGCCGGTGCTCGCCTGACCGCCGTTGCGCCCGGAGGCGCCCCAGCCGATGCGCTCGGCCTCGAGCAGCACCACGTCGGTGCCGCTCGCGGCGAGGTGCAGCGCGGTGGAGAGCCCGGTGTAGCCGCCCCCGATCACGCAGACGCCGGCGCGCGTCTCGCCGTGCAGCGGGGCGAGCTCCGGAGCCTCGTTCGCGGAGGCGGCGTAATACGAGGCCACGTGGCCGGCGGCGCCCATCGGCAGCATCTCCCCGGGGGCGGCTTGCTTTTGCCGGAGCCCCTCCTTAAACTGAACAAAAGTTCGATTTAAGGCGAATGATAATTCGATTACGGGGCCGCCACAATCCCTGCCGCGCGCGGCTTTCGCGGCCGCAGCGGGGCACGGATCGTCACGGCGCCGACCGTCATCCCCCTTTCCGTCACGCACGACAGTGATACCCATGGACACCATCCACAAGTGGCTGATCGACAACCGCATCACCGAGGTCGAGGTGCTGGTGCCCGACATGACCGGCAATGCGCGGGGCAAGTTCGTGCCCGCGGACAAGTTCATGAAGCAGGAAAGCCTGCGCCTGCCGGAGGGCATCCTCGCGCAGGCGGTCAACGGCGATTACCCGGACGAGTACTGGGAGCTGGTCGATCCGCGCGACCGCGACATGCACCTGCGCGCCGATCCCGCCACCATGCGGGTCGTTCCCTGGGCCAATGACCCGACGGCGCAGATCATCCACGACTGCTACGACATGGAGGGAAACCCCCACCCGCTCGCCACGCGCAACGTGCTGCGGCGCGTGCTCGCGCTCTACGAGCGCGACGGGCTGAGGCCCGTGGTCGCGCCCGAGGTGGAGTTCTACCTGGTCAAGAAGAACGCCGACCCCGACTACGAGCTCGAGCCGCCGCTCGGCCGCTCGGGCCGGCCGGAATCGGCGCGCCAGTCCTATTCGATCGACGCCGTCAACGAGTTCGACCCGATCATCGAGGACATGTACGACTTCTGCGAGGCGCAGCACCTCGACGTCGACACGCTGATCCACGAGGCGGGCGCCGCGCAGCTCGAGGTGAACTTCCTGCACGGCGACGCGCTCGGGCTCGCGGACCAGGTGTTCACCTTCAAGCGCACGATGCGCGAGACGGCGCTGCGGCACAACGTGTTCGCGACCTTCATGTCGCGCCCGATGGCCAAGGAGCCCGGCAGCTCGATGCACATTCACCAGAGCATCCTGCGCCTGGACGACGACAGCAACGTCTTCAGCCGGCCCGACGGCAGCGAGAGCGAGGCGTTCCGCCACTACATCGGCGGGCTGCAGAAGTACGTCCCGCTGCTGATCGCGCTGTTCGCCCCGAACGTCAACGCCTACCGGCGCTTCACGCGCGAGATCGCCGCGCCGATCAGCCTGCAGTGGGGCTATGACAACCGCACCACGGGCTTTCGCGTGCCGGTGAGCGACGCGCGCGCGCGACGCGTCGAGAACCGCTTTGCCGGGGCCGACGCCAATCCGTATCTCGCGATCGCGGCGAGCCTCGTCGCCGGCTATCTCGGGATGAAGCAGCGGCTCGAGCCGACGGCGCCGTGTCCCGGCAATGCCTACGAGGAGGAGATCACGGTGGCGCGCAGCCTCGAGGAGGCGTTGCGCTACATAGACGAGGACGACGCCGTGGTCGACATCCTGGGCCAGCAGTTCATCCGCGCCTACCGCGCGGTGAAGCTCGCCGAGCACGAGGCCTTCAACCGGACGATCTCCTCGTGGGAGCGCGAGCACCTGCTGCTGAACGTCTGAGGCGCGCACCGCCGGCGTCCGCGGGCGGGGGCCGATTTCGCGACACCGGCCGCATGCCTTATAGTCGAGGGCCCCAGACGCCCGGTGCCCCATGACAGAAGTTCGTCCCGCCTCCACCGTGATCCTCCTCCGCGACGCGCCCGACGGCCTGCACACGTTGCTGCTGCGCCGCAATTCCGCGCTCGGCTTCGCCGGCGGCAACTGGGTCTTCCCTGGCGGCCGCGTGGATCCGGAGGAGATCGCGCGCGCGGCCAACGAGTTCGAGGCCGCGCGGCTCGCGGCGGTGCGCGAGACCCGCGAGGAGGCCGAACTGCACGTCGACATCGATTCGCTGCTCTACTACTCGCACTGGACCACGCCGCCGATCATGCCGAAGCGCTTCGCGACGTGGTTCTTCGTGGCGCGGGCGCCCGCGGACGACTCGGTCACGGTCGACGGCAGCGAGATCCACGAGCACCAGTGGGTGCGCCCGGCCGAGGCGCTGGTGAAGCGCGCGCGGGGCGAGATCGAGATGCTGCCGCCGACCTTCGTGACGCTGACCGAGCTGGCTGCCTGCGCCGACGTCGCCGAGGTGCTGGCGCGCGTTTCCCGGCGCGAGCCGCCCGTGTTCGAACCCCATTTCGTGGTCCGCGAGGGCATGCCCACCGAGTCGCTGTACGCGGGGGATGCCGGCTACGCCGATGCGGATCCCGACAGGCCCGGGCGCCGCCACCGCGTGGTGATGGGCCGCGAGGCGTGGCAATACCTCAACGAAGGAGTGGTGCCATGGTGAGCAAGTGGCAGGCGGCGCAGTCGCTGTCGCCGATGGACGACTACCCGCTGCACCAGATGGCGGACACGATCCGCAACGTCGGCACCAGCGACCGCAATTTCTACGACCGCTACTACTTCAACCTGCACAACTCGAGCGGCGAGCTGTTCATGGTGATGGGCATGGGGCAATACCCCAATCTTGCGGTTCAGGACGCCTTCGTGGCGCTGCGCCGCGGCAGCACTCACCGCGTGGTGCGCGCATCGCGCGAACTGGGCGACCGCTTCGACACCGCGGTCGGCCCGATCCGGATCGAGGTGCTCGACGGGCTGAACCGGTTGCGCTTCGTGCTCGAGCCGAACGCGTGGGGACTCGCGATGGACCTGGTCTGGGAGGGTGCCATCCCCGCCTTCCTCGAGCCGCGGCAGTACGTGCGGCGCCAGGGGCGCGTGTTCTTCGACTCGGTACGCTTCGCGCAGACCGGCTGCTGGAGCGGCTGGCTCGAGATCGACGGGGAGCGCCATGCCGTGACGCCGGACCGCTGGAAAGGCAGCCGCGATCGCTCCTGGGGCATCCGGCCGGTGGGCGAGCACGAGCCGGCGGGCATCCACCAGGGCAGCCACAGCATGCAGGGCATGTGGAACTACTGCCCGATGCAGTTCGACGATCACTCGATCCTTTATATCTGCAACGAGCTGAACGACGGCCGTCGCGAGCTCGAGGAGGCGATGCGCATCTGGAGCGATCCGGAGCGCGAGCCCGAGTGGCTGGGACGGCCCGAGTACGAGCACGAGTTCGACGCCGCGAAGGAGTTCATCGTGGCCTCCACCATCCGCTTCCCCGATGCGCCGGAAGGCCCGCTGGAGGTGCGCTGCACGCCGCTGCTGCCGATGTATCTCTTCATCGGCACCGGTTACGGGGTCGATGCGGACTGGAAGCACGGCATGTACAAGGGCCCGCTGGTGGTGGAAGGCCTCTCGCTCGATCACGAGCGCGATCGCGCGCGCTTCTTCGGCCTGATCGACTCGCCGTGCCGTTTCGAGGCGAACGGCAAGGTCGGCTGGGGACTGTTCGAGTACTGCTTCATGGGGCCCTTCGACCGCTACGGCATCGCCAACCCGCTGTTCTGGAACCTGAAGCTGTGACGCGCCGCATCGAGGCCTTCCTGTTCGATTTCGGTGGCGTGTTCACCGATTCGCCGTTCGGCGCCGTCGAGGATTTCGGGCGCTCGATCGGCGCGGATCCGCGCGGCGTCAGCGCCATCGTGTTCGGCTCCTACGAGCACGACGGCGAGCACCCGTGGCACCGGCTGGAGCGCGGCGAGATCGGGCTGGAGGCGGCGCGCGAGCACATCCTCGCGCTCGGGCGCGAACGCGGGCTGGACGTCGACATCTACCGGCTGTTCGCGCGCATGGCGGACAACGGGGCCGGGGCCGGCGCGCGCGCCGCGCTGGTCGAGAGGGTGCGCGGGCTGCGCGCGGCCGGCTACCGCACCGGCATCATCACGAACAACGTGCGCGAGTTCGGCGACGGCTGGCGCGCGCTGATCCCGGTGGACGAACTGTTCGAGTTCGTGGTCGATTCCAGCCACGTCGGGGTGCGCAAGCCCGACCCGCGCATCTTCGCCCTCGCCCTCGAGGAACTCGGGCGGCCCGATCCCGCACGCTGCGTGTTCCTCGACGACCACCCGGCGAACGTGGCCGCGGCGCGCGCGCTCGGCATGCTCGCGATCCACGTCGGGCCCGATCCCGCGGTCACCGTGGACGAGATCGAGCGCCTGCTCGGCTGAAGGCCGGCCGCGAGGGCCGCGCGAACTCTTTTGCACATTCCGGGTGCGCTGGCGTGCTTCCGCGGCCGCGACCGCGTCGCTATAGTGCCCAGTCCACGAGGGGCGTCGAACAGTGAGGAGAACGCGCGATGCGGCTGCAGGGCAAGGTGGCACTGGTGACGGGGGCGGGGCTCGGCATGGGCCGCGCGATGGCCGAGCTGTTCGCGCGCGAAGGCGCGGCCGTGGTCGTGGTCGACCTCACGGCACGCGATGCCGAGGAGACGCTGGGCCTGATCAATGCACGCGGCGACTGCTGCGCGCTGACCGCTGACGTGTCCGACAGCGCGCAGGTGGCGGCGGTCTACGCCGAGGTCGAGCGCCGCTACGGGCGCCTCGACGTGCTGGTGAACAACGCCGGCATCGGCGCGGCGCCCAACGACGGTTACGACAAGTTCTACGAGCGGATGGCCGCGATGAACGAGCAGCTCGCGCGCGGCGAGACGCCGACGGTGCACCTCGACCACATCATCGACATGCAGGACGACGGCTGGCAGAAGGTGATCGACATCAACCTGAACGGCATGTTCTACAACTGCCGCGAGGCCGTGCGCCTGATGATCAAGTGCGGCGCGAAGGGCTCGATCATCAACATCTCCAGCACCTCCGGCCTGAACGGCACCGGCGCGGTGCACTATTGCGCCTCCAAGGCGGCGGTGCTCGGCGTGACCAAGTCGCTGGCGCGCGAGCTCGGCAGCCGCGGCATCCGCGTCAACGCGATCTGCCCGGGCGCGACCAACACGCGCATGATGGCCGGCATCAGCCCGGATTACGCGAAGCAGATGCTGGCCTCGATCCCGCTCGGGCGCATGGGCGAGCCGGCGGAGGTCGCCAGCACCGCGCTGTTCCTCGCGAGCGACGAGGCGGCGTATTTCACCGGCCAGACCCTCGCCGCGAACGGCGGCTGGCACATGCTCTGAGCGTCGCGGCGGACGCACTCCCACGCACGAGGTAAACGAGATGGCAGGAAGACTGGAAGGCAAGGTGGCCCTGGTGACCGGTGGCGGTACCGGGATCGGCGCGGCGACCGCGCGGCGCTTCGCCGAGGAAGGCGCGACGGTGATCGTGTGCGGACGGCGCATCGAGCCGCTGGAGCAGGTGGTGCACGCGATCCAGGCCGACGGCGGCTCGGCGCGCGCGGTCGTGCTCGACGTGAGCGACCGCCAGGCCTTCGCCGACGTGGTGGCCGGCGTCGAGCGCGGCGAGGGCCGTCTCGACATCCTGGTCAACAACGCCTACTCGATGGTCGGCGCCACGATCGCCGACTCGAGCGAGGAGGACTGGCACTCGAACTTCCGCGTCACGCTCGACGGCACGTTCCACGGCATCCAGGCCGCTTTCCGCGTGATGGAGCACCGGCGCCGCGGCGCCATCGTGAACGTCTCCTCGGTGTGCGGGCTGCTCGGCTCGATGTACACCGCAGCCTACGGCGCGGCCAAGGCCGGCGTGCTGAGCCTGACGCGCACCGCCGCGCTCGAGGGCGCCCCGCACAACATCCGCGTCAACGCGGTGGTGCCGGGCGTGGTGATGACGCCGGGCACGGAAGCGGCGATCCCGACGCGCGAGGCGCAGCTCGCCACCGCCGCCGGCGTGCCGTTGCGCCGCATTGCCGACCCGGTCGAGCTGGCGAACGCGATCCTGTTCCTCGCCTCGGACGAGGCCTCCTACATCACCGGCATCCAGCTCGTGGTCGACGGCGGCAAGACCTGCGAGCTGGCGACGGGCGCCGCCTCGATGAACGAATTCGACGCGACCTGAGAGGGGGCGGCATGAGCGCATCCGACGATATCCTGGCGCGGCTCGACCGCCTCGAGTCCACCGAGGCCATCCGCCAGCTGGTGGCGCGTTACTCGCTGTCGCTCGACATGCGCGACCTCGACGCCCACGTGAACCTGTTCGCGCCCGACATCCGCGTCAGCCGCGACAAGACCGGGCGCGCGCACCTGAAGCGTTGGCTCGACGACACCCTGCGGCTGCAGTTCACCGGTACTTCGCACCACATCGGCAACCACATCATCGAGTTCGACGACGCCGACCACGCGCACGGCGTGGTGTATTCGAAGAACGAGCACGAGACCGGTCCCGAGTGGGTGATCATGCAGATGCTGTACTGGGACAACTACGAGCGCATCGACGGCACGTGGTATTTCCGCCGCCGCCTGCCGTGCTACTGGTACGCGACCGATCTCAACAAGCCGCCGATCGGCGACAAGAAGATGCGCTGGCCCGGCCGCGAGCCCTACGACGGCGCGTTCCACGAGCTCTTCCCGTCGTGGAAGGAGTTCTGGGCCAATCCGCCGGCCAGCGACGAGCCCGAGGTCGCCGCGCCCGCGCCGGCCGGCGAGTTCCTGAAGCGCATGCGCCGCAGCGCGGCCGAGCCGCGCATCCGCGTGCGCTGAATGCCGGCGCGGCCGCCGCGCGGGCGGCCGCGCTTCCCCGCGACCTGATCACCGGAGCCCCGTTCCCATGACTGCAAAGCTGTTCGAACCCGTGCAACTCGGCGACATCCGTCTCGCCAACCGCGTCGTGATGGCGCCGATGACCCGCTCGCGCGCCGGCGCGGGCGACGCGCCCACCGCGCTGAACGTCGAGTACTACCGCCAGCGCGCCAGCGCCGGCCTGATCGTGAGCGAAGGCGTGCAGCCGAGCGCGAACGGCAAGGGCTACTGCCGCACGCCGGGCCTCTACAACGAAGCGCAGGTGGCGGGCTGGAAGGCCGTGACCGACGCGGTGCACGCCGCGGGAGGGCGCATCGTCGCGCAGCTCATGCATTGCGGCCGCGTGGGCAGTCACCTGAACAAGGATCCGGGCGCCGAGACCGTGGCCCCGTCGGCGGTGCGTGCCAAGGGCCAGATCTACACCGACGCCGCCGGCATGGTCGACCTCGACGAACCGCGCGCGCTGCGGCTCGAGGAGATCCCCGGCGTGATCGGCGAGTACCGGCACGCGACCGCGTGCGCCCTGCAGGCCGGCTTCGACGGCGTCGAGCTGCACTGCACC
>CAYXJM010000071.1:0-9932 GCA_964465455.1 uncultured Klebsiella sp. | reverse complement strand
AGCCCGATCACGTGTCCGATGGCCTGCTGCCGCGGCTTGGCGCCCAGCATGTAGCCCGGCTTGATGTCCGAGAGCAGGTTGGCCGCGTTGGAGGCGATCTCAGCCGTCATGCCCGCCGGCACCAGGTTGCTCGCCGGGTTGGAGCGGTCGATGGCGCCCATGGTGAACTGCGTGATCTTGGCGAGCGAGCCGGTGGGCGTCCACGAGGTGAGCGCCATCGCGTTGGTGCAGATCACGGTCAGCACGAAGATCAGCGGCAGCGACACGAAGGCGAGCAGCCAGGGCACGCCGAAGAAGCTGTGCGTCACCCAGGCGCCGAGCACGCTGAACAGCGGCACGCCGGCGAACGACATCCACAGCGGCAGCTCGATGTCGCGCAGCACGTCGGGGCCCGTTGCGGCGCGCTTGCGCCACAGGCCGCGGAAAGCGCCGGTCAGCATCTCGGGCTTCGCGAACAGCCCGACCAGCGAACCGACCACCATCATCGTCACCGCCCACCACAGCGACCACTGGTTCACGATCTCCGCGCGCGAGATCGGCACCAGCACGCCGGCCGGCGAGACGTATTCGCGGATCTCGCCGCGCTGGATCATGATCGGCGCGAGCACCGCGAAGTTGACGAAGGCACCGAGCAGGCAGCTCGTGGCGACCCGCATGCCCATCAGCCCGCCGATGCCGAGCATCGCCACGTCGAGGTTGAGGCGCAGACCCAGCTGCCGCACGTCGGTGCCGAGGATGGTCGGCGACCACCACTGGTATTTCGCGGCGAGCAGGTAGTAGTACTCGTCGAAGCGCTCCATGAAGTGCCACGGTTCGCGCATGCCGGCCCAGCGATCCATGCGCAGCAGCCCGAACTGCACGAGGCGCATCCAGCCGTCGCTGGCAATGAACTGGTAGGCCGCCGCGAGCGCGCCGCTCAGCGCCAGCAGGCGCGCCTTGAACATGCCCTCGGCGCCTGTTCCGCTGTAGAGCGAATCGAGCACGACGCCGGCCGCGCGCCCCTCCGGGAACGGCATCTGCTCGTCGTTGATGAAGCGCCGCTTCATCGGGAAGGCGACCAGCACGCCGAGGATCGAGATCACGCTGACCCACACGATCATCTGCCACCACGGCACGATGCGGCCCGTCACCAGCATGTAGGCCGCGAGGCTGGAGATCAGCGGCGTGATCATGTAGCCGGCCGCGGTCGCGATCGACTGCGTGCAGTTGTTCTCGAGGATCGTCATGTCCTTCACCAGGCCGGCCCCGGCGAGGATGCGGAACATCGCGAAGGCGAGTATCACCGAGGTGAGGCCCACGCCGATCGAGATGCCGGTCTTGCCGCCGATGTAGAGCGCCGTGGCGGCGAGCACGCCGCCGAGCAGGAAGCCGGTGAGGCCCGAGCGCAGCGTGAGCTGCGGCATGTCGTGGCGGTAGACGTTGTCGTACCACCACTGGTCCTTCTGGGCGCGGGTCCAGCTGCGGATCTGTTCGTCGGTCAGGTGCAGGAGAGGCATCGGCAGGTCTCAGCGCGTCGCGGGCGTGGCCCGCTCCTACAGGTCGAGGTAGGCATCGTATTCCATGGCGGGCACGTGGCCGAGGAACTCCTCGAGCTCCTGCCATTTCGACATCAGGAACACCCGCCGCAGCTCCTCGCCGAGGTACTCGCCGACGAAGGCGGACTTCTCGAAGGCCCGCAGCGCGTCGGCCCAGAAGCGCGGCAGGCCCGGTGGGTGCTGGCTGTAGGCGTCGCCTGCCACGGGCGCGGGCGCAACGAGCCGCTGCTCGATGCCCGCCAGCGCGCCGGCCAGGACGGCGGCCACCGCGAGATAGGGATTCGCGTCGGCGCCGCAGACGCGGTGCTCGAGCCGTATCGCCTTGCGCGAGCCGCCGGGGATCCGCACCGCGGTGGTCCGGTTCTCGTAGCCCCAGGTCGGCGCGTGCGGCGCGTGCGAGCCCAGCCGGAAGCGCCGGAACGAGTTGCCGTTCGGCGCGAACAGCGCCATCGCCTCGGGCATCGTCGCGAGGCAGCCCGCGACGGCGTGGCGCAGCCACTCGCTGCCCCGGTCGGTGTCGTCGTCGAAGACGTTGTTGCCGTTCGCGTCGACGAGGCTGAAGTGGATGTGCATGCCGTTGCCGGCCAGGTCGCCGAAGGGCTTGGCCATGAACGAGGCCAGCCGCCCCTGCGCGCGCGCCACGCCCTTGATGGCGCGCTTCAGCAGCAGCGCGTGATCGCAGGCGCGCACGGCGTCGTCCTGGTGATGGAGGTTGATCTCGAACTGCGAGGGCGCGGCCTCGGTGATCAGCGTGTCGACCGGCAGCGCCTGGGCGAGCGCGGCCTCGCGCACCCCGTGCATCAGGCCGGCGACGTCCTGCATCGCCTCGATGCCGTAGGTCTGGCCGCCGACCAGCGCACGGCCGCCGCTGGCCGTCTGCGTGTGGCGCGGCGTGCCGTCGGGCGCGCGCTCGCGCTCGAACAGGTAGAACTCGAGCTCGGCGGCGACCACCGGGCGCAGCCCCAGCGCGGCGTAGCGCGCCAGCACGTTCGCGAGCACCGTGCGCGGGTCGCCACCGTAGGCCGTGGCGTGCACGGTGCCCATCGACACCAGCACCTGCCCGGTGGGACGCGCCAGCCAGGGCACGCGCGCGAGCGTCGCGGGCTCCGGCAGGCAGACGCCGTCGGCGTCGCCGTCCTCGAACACGGTGGCGCCGATGTCGCGCCCCCAGATGTCGAAGGCGATCGTCGAGACCGGCAGCTTGAAGCCGCCGCCGAAGACCTTCGCGAGGTTCTCGCGGCTCACCCACTTGCCGCGCAGCTGTCCGTTGATGTCTGGCAGCAGCACCTCGAAGACCTCGAGGTCGGGATTGCGCTGCAGGAAGGCGTCGAGATCTCGCATCGTGGTCGGACCGCCGTGCTTGTCGTGTTGCCCGCAAACGCAACGGAGCCGGCAGGTGCCGGCTCCGTTGCGTGCGGGCGGGTCGTGATCAGAAGTTCATGTACGCGGTGGCGCCGACGGTACGCGGCTTCGCCGGCCACACCAGCGTGTTGGTGAGCCCGTAGCCGTACTGGTTGGCGGTGTCCGCGTTCGCCCAGCCCCGCTCGAAATACTCCTCGTCGAAGGCGTTCTCGACGTAGATCGAGGCGCCCCACTTCTCGTTCGCGTCGTCGTAGCCGGCGCGGAAGTTCCACTGTCCCCAGGAGTCGACCGCGATCGCCTCGATGTTGTCGAGGTCGCTGTACATGGTGTCCTGGAAGGCGTACTCGCCCTTCGCGAACACCTCGCCGCACCACGCCGGGTAGCGCCAGGTCAGGTGCACCGCGCCGCTCCACTCGGGCGCCATCGGCATCTGCTTGCCGTCGCAGTCCTCGCACACGCCGCGCGCGATCATGTCCTTCGCGTCGGTGATCTCGGAGTCCATCCACGCGCCCGCGGCGAACAGGTCCCAGTGCTCGCCGATCAGCCAGCGCGCGTCGACCTCGACGCCCTGGTTCTCCGCCTCGCCGAGGTTCTCCACCAGCTGCGAGCCGGCGTCGAAGTAGATCAGCTGCAGGTCCTCGTAGGTGTAGAAGAAGTACGCCACGTTCAGCTGCAGCGTGTCCTCGAGCAGGCGCGTCTTGGCGCCGGCCTCGTAGCTCACCGAGGTCTCCGGGTCGAAGCCGGTGGGCACGCTCGCGGGCGACACCACGCCGTTCTCGTCGACGTCGATCTCGCCGTCGCCGTCGGCGTCCGGCACCGTGATGCCGAAGGTGCCGAAGCCGCCGGACTTGTAGCCGCTCGCGACGTTGGCGTAGAGCGAGACCTGCTCGTTCAACTCGTAGGTGACGGCCGCGCGCGGCGTGAACTCGCTCCAGTCGTCGTCGGCCTCGAGGAAGCCGTCTGTGTGGTACTCCCAGACGAAGTTGTTGCCGAGCGCGCCGCCGCTGTCGTCGACGCGGGTCTTCATCTCCTTCTCGTCGTAGGTCCAGCGCGCTCCCACCGTGAGGTCGAGCTTCGCGGTGGCGCTCCACGTGATGTCGCCGTAGACGGAGTAGCCGCGGCTCTCGACCTCGTTCCAGGAGTTCTCGCGCTTGTCCAGCAGCAGCGCGGCGGGATCGATGTCGGCGCCCCAGTACTCCTCGAACGCCGGGTCGTCGCAGCCGCCCGTCACCGGGCCGCTGAAGTCGGGCGCGTCGGTGCGCCCGATCGCGTTGCACAGCGCGTCCTCGTCGTAGGCGTTGTAGAAGTAGCCGTCGATGTTCTCGCCGTAGGCCGAGGCCCCCACGAACCACTCCACGCTGTCGCCGCTGAAGTTCAGCCGCAGCTCCTGGCTGTAGTAGTCGACGTCGGTGAAGATGCCGACGTTGTCGATGCGCTCGGGCCGCGCGTCGTAGTCCTCGAGGTAGTCGAACTGGTAGCCCTTGTAGCCGGTGATCGAGCTGAGCGAATAGCCCTCGCCGAGATCCCAGTCGAGGTTCGCGGTCAGGCCGTGGATTTTCGAGCGGTCGAAGCCGTGGTCGGCCAGGTCGGTATTCACCTCGTCCTTGTCGAGGCCGGTTTCGGGGTCCCAGTACACCGAGGGATCCTGATCGCGGTCCTCGTAGGTGTACGAGACGACGGC
This sequence comes from uncultured Klebsiella sp., assembly GCA_964465455.1. Taxonomy (GTDB): domain Bacteria; phylum Pseudomonadota; class Gammaproteobacteria; order Pseudomonadales; family UBA5518; genus UBA5518. The sequence continues at coordinate 5,354 of CAYXJM010000071.1, read as the reverse complement.
GTCGAGGCTCTCGCCGGCGTAGCGCAGCGCGAGCCGCGTCGAGACCTGCTCGTGGTAGCCGAGGTCGTCGCCGCCGTAGCGGTTCTCGAGCCAGCCGTCCTCGCGCAGCCCCTGCACGTTGCCGCGGAAGTACCACTTGTCGCTCAGCGGCACGTTGACCATGCCGTGCCCCTCGATGTGGTCGTACTCCTCGATGCCCGTGCTGATCCTCGCCTCGAATTCCTCGACCGGCTTCTTCGTGATGATGCTGACGGCGCCCGCGATCGCGTTGCGGCCGAACAGCGTGGCCTGGGGCCCCTTGACGACCTCGACGCGCTCGATGTCGTAGAAGTTCATCTGCACGCCGCCGTTGCGGCCCTGCCAGACGCCGTCGGTGAAGATCGCCACCGACGGGTCGCCGCCGATGCCGAAGTCGTTGGTCACGATGCCGCGGATCGCGAGCGCGTCGATGAAGCTGTCCTCGGTCTTGCCGTTGAAGCCGGGCGTCAGGTCGACCAGTCCGCGGATGTCGGTGACGTTGGTCTCGGCGATGAAGTCGCCGCTGTAGGCCGAGACCGCCACCGGGATCTCCTGCAGCGTCTGCTCGCGCTTCTGCGCGGTGACGACGATTTCCTCGAGTTCGGCTGCGGCCAGCGCCGGTGCCGCCACGGCGGCCGCCAGCGCGGTGACGATCAGCCAGGGCGATGATTTGCTGCGGACATTAGGCATCGTTGTCGTCTCCGTCTGGCCGTCATGCGGCGCCGTTGTTGTCACACACTTGTAGCATTCTTCGCGCGATATTGCGACCACACCGCGTCCCCGAACGCCGCGAACAGCGCGCGCGACAGCGCGTCGTCGCGGAACTTCCACTCGGGATGCCACTGCACCCCGACGGCGAAGCCGCGGCTGCCGGCGACGCTGACCGCTTCGACCAGGCCGTCCGGCGCACGGGCCTCGACGCGCAGCCCCGGCGCGAGCCGCTCGATGCCCTGGGCGTGCAGCGAATTGACGCGGTGGCGCCGCGCGCCGGTGAGTTGCGCGAGCACGCCGCCCGCCTCGATCGCGATCTCGTGCGCCGGGCCGTACTGCTGCTCGCGCCCGGCCTGCTTGTCCTCGCGGTGGTCCATCATCCCCGGCACCTCGTGCACGCGCTGGTGCAGCGTGCCGCCGAGCGCGACGTTGAGCTCCTGCATGCCGCGGCAGACGCAGAAGAGCGGCACGCCGCGCTCGAGCGCGAGGCGGATGAGCGGCAGCGTGGTCGCGTCGCGCTGGGGATCGTGCGCGGTTCCCGGCGCGCTCGGCGCACCGCCGTAGTGCGCGGGCTCCACGTTGGAGGGGCTGCCGGTGAGGAAGAGGCCGTCCAGGCCGTCGAGCAGCGCGGACGGCGGCACGAAATCCGCGATCGGCTCGAGGTCGAGCCCGGGGCCGAGGCCGGGAATCAGCAGCGGCATCACGCGCGCCCCGTGGGCCACCGCGTTGATGTACTTCTCTCCGACGCCGTGAAACGGGTGCAGGCCCTTGGCGAACACGTCGCAGGGGATGCCGACCACCGGGACGCCGGGCGCGCGCATGACTCATCCTCGCTCGCTGCGCTACCCCGGTCGGGGTAGCTTCGTTGACACCGAAAATTGCCGTGTGCTCCCATTCTAGGCATGCCGATCCGCCCGCCCCATACCACCAGCGGGGTAAGCCCGCGGCGCCCGACCCGGCTCGAGGACACACGACCATGACCGCAGGCCAATCCAGGCAGCACTGGCAGGCGCTCGATCGCGCCCACCACCTGCACCCGTTCACGGACTTCCACGAGCTGGCCGAGCGCGGCACGCGCGTGATCACGCGCGCCGAGCACATCTACATCTACGACATCGACGGCCGCGAGTACCTCGACGGCATGTCGGGGCTGTGGTGCTGCAACCTCGGCTACAGCCGCCGCGAGATCGTCGCGGCGGTGACGCGCCAGCTCGAGGAGCTGCCGTTCTACAACAACTTCTTCCAGTGCGCGCACCCGCCCTCGATCGAGCTCGCCGCGGTGCTGGCCGAGGTCGCGCCGCCGCACATGAAGCACGTGTTCTTCACCAACTCCGGCAGCGAGGGCAACGACACGGTGGTGCGCATGGTGCGCCGCTACTGGGACCTGGCGGAGCAGCCGCAGAAGCGCTGGATCATCAGCCGCGTCAACGCCTACCACGGCAGCACGATCGCCGGCGCGAGCCTCGGCGGCATGAGCTTCGTGCACAAGCAGTTCGAGCCGCTGCCCTACGTCACGCACATCCAGCAGCCGTACTGGTACGGCGAGGGCGCCGGCCTCTCGCCCGAGGAATTCGGCATACGCGCCGCGCGCGCGCTGGAGGCGAAGATCGAGGAGCTCGGCCCGGACAACGTGGCCGCGTTCATCGCCGAGCCGGTGCAGGGCGCCGGCGGCGTGATCATCGCCCCCGAAACCTACTGGCCCGAAGTGCGCCGCGTGCTGGAGAAATACGACATCCTGCTGGTGATGGACGAGGTGATCTGCGGCTTCGGCCGGACCGGCAAGTGGTTCGGCAACCTCTACTACGGCATGAAGCCCGACCTGATGACCTTCGCCAAGGCCGTGACCAACGGCTACCAGCCGCTCGGCGGCGTGATGGTGGGCGAGCGCGTGGCCGAGGTGCTGACCACGCGCGGCGGCGAGTTCGGCCACGGCTTCACCTACTCCGGCCACCCGGCGGCCTGCGCCGCCGGACTCGCGACGCTGAAGATCCTGCGCGATGAAAAGGTCGTCGAGCACGTCGAGAACGTGACGGGCCCGCATCTCGCCCGGCGCTGGGCGGAGCTGGCGGATCATCCGCTGGTGGGCGAGGCGCGCACGCTGGGCCTGTTCGGGGCGCTCGAACTGGTGAAGGACAAGGCGACGCGCGAGCGCTTCGCCCCGGGCGGGCACGCCGGCATGGTGTGTCGCCAGGCGAGCCTCGACAACGGCCTGGTGATGCGAGCCACCGGTGACGCCATGATCATCGCGCCGCCGCTGATCTGCACCACGGCGGAGATCGACCTGCTGGTCGAGCGCGCGCGCCGGGCGCTGGACGACGCGGCGCGCGAGCTCGGAGCCGGCTGAACCCGGACCAACCCGCCACCTTCGACAGGAGCAGAGCGTGCGTCGAGACCCGGTCGTAGCAAGTCCTGCCCACATCACCGCGCACGATGCGCACTACCGGGTCGAGCCCGACCTGCTCGACAAGGGACTGCAGCACGACTCGGTCGGCCTGCTCGGCAGCACCGCGATGGCGGTTTCCTGCGTCGCCCCGGTCTACGCGCTGACAGCGGCGCTCGGCTCGACGGTGCGCGAGGTCGGCGTGCAGATGCCCGCGGTGTTCCTCGCCGGCTTCATCCCGATGCTGCTGGTCGCATTCGGTTACCGCGCGCTGAACAAAGTGGTGCCGGACGCCGGCACCTCGTTCACCTGGACCGTGAAGGCCTTCGGCCCCTACACCGGCTGGATGTGCGGCTGGGGGCTGATCCTCGCGACCGTGATCGTGCTGTCGAACACCGCCGGCGTCGCGGCGACCTACCTCTACCTCTTCCTCGCGGCGCTGTTCGACAACCCCGCGATCCGCGACTTCGGCGACACCCGGCTCGTGAACGTCGCCACCACCTGCGTGTTCGTGGCCCTGGCGACCTGGGTCGCCTACCGCGGCATGATGACGGCCAAGCGCGTCACCTACGCGCTGGTCGGCTTCCAGATGGCGATACTGCTGCTGTTCTGCGTGATCGGCCTCGACAAGGCGCTCGCCGGCGGCGTGCCGACCGCGATTCCCTTCGAGTGGAACTGGCTCAATCCCTTCGCGGTGGAGTCGGCGGCCGCGCTCGCGGCGGGGCTGTCGCTGTCGATCTTCATGTACTGGGGCTGGGACGTGAGCCTCTCGGCCAACGAGGAAACCAGCGGCAGCGAGCACACCCCCGCGCTGGCCGCGCTCGCCTCGATCGTGATGCTCGCCGGCACCTACCTGCTGGTGGCGATCTCGACGCAGATGTTCGCCGGCGTCGGCGAGGACGGCATCGGGCTGCGCGCCGACGCCACCCAGGACAACGTGTTCGAGGCGCTGGCCGTGCCGATCATGGGCGACGGCCTGCTCCAGATCCTTCTGTTCGGCGCCGTGCTGGCGAGCGCCGCCTCCAGCCTGCAGACCACCTTCATCCCGGCGGCGCGCACGCTGCTGGCGATGAGCGTCTACAAGGCCATGCCGCCGCTCTTCGCCGAGATCCACCCGCGGCATCGCGTGCCGAGCAAGGCGACGATCGTCTCGGGCGTCCTGACCGCGGCCTTCTACGCCGTGATGACGCTGCTCAGCGAGAACGTGCTCAGCGACACCGTCGAGTCGCTGGGCCTGATGATCTGCTTCTACTACGGCCTCACCGCCTTCGCCTGCGTGTGGTACTTCCGCCACGAATACCGCCTCGGCTTCGCGCCGCTGCTGATGAAGGGCCTGCTGCCGCTCGCCGGCGGCGCGATGCTCGCGGCGATGTTCCTGCAGCTCGCCGTCGCCACCTTCGACCCGGCCTACGGCAGCGGCGGCGCGATCCTCGGCGTGGGCACGGTGTTCGCGATCGGCGTCGGCATCCTGCTGATCGGCGCGCTGCTGATGCTGGTCTGGCGCTTCAGGGCGCCGGAGTTCTTCCGTGGCCACACGCTGCGCCACGACACGCCGGCGCTCATCGTCGAGGAGCCGCTCGCGTAGGCCCGGATCTGTCCGGCGCCGCACGGGGGGACATCCCCGCCGCTTGCACCGGCCGCGCAAAGGCCATACGGTAAGGGCGTCTCCACAACGCGAGCGAGGACATCGGCCATGGGCATACTGTCGTGGATCGTGATGGGACTGGTCGTCGGCGTGCTTGCCAAGTTCATCATGCCGGGCCGTGATCCGGGCGGCTTCGTGATCACGGTGGCGCTCGGCATCGGCGGCGCCTTCGTCGGCGGCTACATCGGCTCCTTCCTCGGCATCGGGACGGTGAGCGGCTTCAACCTGCCCAGCATCTTCGTCGCGACGCTCGGCGCCATCGTGCTGCTCGCGCTGTATCGCGCGCTGAAGCGCTGACGCGCCCCGCTTCGCCGCGGGCTCGCGCGTCGGGCCGGGTTGTTCTCGTCGCGACGAAGCGGTTACCATCGCGCCATCCCGCACCCAACCCCTCGCGCCGGCCACTGCCGGCGCCCGGCATTCTTTGCGCCCGGCGCAACGATCACGCAAGGAGATTCGCATGAGCACGCAGCCCCCCATCACCGTCTCGAGCCTCGACCTGCAGCGCATCGAGCAGTGGCTCCGCACCGCGTCGGCGCAACGCCTGCCCGGCATCGACGCGCTGCAGGCCGAACTGGACCGCGCCAACGTGGTCGAACCCGT
>CAYXJM010000070.1:3964-10008 GCA_964465455.1 uncultured Klebsiella sp. | reverse complement strand
CCGTTCAGCACCATCGAGATGTCGTAGGAGGTGCCGCCCATGTCCACGCACAGCAGGTTGCGGTGCCCCTTGGCCACGCCGACGTGCGCCGAGCCGATCACGCCGCCCGCCGGGCCCGAGGCCAGCACGCGGATCGGCGAGCCCTCGATGTACTCCCTGGTCATCACGCCGCCGCTCGCCTGCATCACCATCAGCCGGTTGCGGTAGCCGGACTCCTTCAGGCGCGCGACGAGCATTTCGAGGTAGGACGTGACACGCGGACCGACGTAGGCATTGACCACCGTGGTGCTGGTGCGGTCGTACTCGGGCGCGCGCGGCAGCACCTCGTGGGAGCGGGAAATCTGCACGCCGGGCATTTCCTCGGCGACGATTTCGGCCACGCGCCGCTCGTGCGCCGGATTCACGAACGAGAAGATCAGCGAGATCGCCACCGACTCGACGTTCTGCTTCTTCAGCCGCCGGCAGCAGGCGCGCACGGCCTCCTCGTCGAGCGGCTTGTGCACGGAGCCGTCGCACAGGATGCGCTCGGGCACCGTCAGACGCCGGCGCCGCGGCGTGATCTGCTTCGGCGGCGCCAGCCGCACGTCCCAGATGTCCTCCTTGTAGCCGCGGCGGTACTCCATCTCGTCGCGGAAGCCCTCGGTCGTGATCAGGCCGGTGACCGCGCCGTTCATCTCGATCAGCGTGTTGTCGGCAATGGTGGTGCCGTGCACGATGGCATCGCAGCGGCCGAGGAAATCCGCGAGCGCGAGCGATTCCATCGCCGCGAGCCTGGCGAGCCCGTTCATGACACCGACGGAGCGGTCCTCCGGTGTGCTCAGGTTCTTGAACAGCGTGACCTCGGAACCCTTCAGCAGCGCGAAGTCGGTGAAGGTGCCGCCGATGTCGATGCCCACACGATAGGCCATGATGCCGGTCCTCAGGCCGCGCTCGCTGCGCGCGCCGCGCTCATTTGCTGTCTCAACGCCGCCGTTGCCGCAACGTCGACCTCGAGGTCGTACTCCTCCACCGTGCCGGTGAAGACCACGCCGTACTTCTCCCGCGCGCGCGCGATGCTCACGATCTCGTCGAGCACGTCTTCCTTCACCGCCTCGGGATCGCGCTCGATCGCCGGCCCGAAGCCGGCGCCGCCGCCGTGCTGGTAGGCGATGACCGCGTCGGCTGGCAACTGCGCGTTGGCCGACAGCAGCACTTCGTATTCCTCGGGCGTCCCGACCCGGAAGCGGCTGCGGTACGGGCTGGCATCGTCGCCCCCGCACAGTCCGCTCAGCGGATGCGCCGCCGACACCATCCAGGCCATCGCCGTGACCGGCTTCAGCACCTGTTTCACGTTGAGGCTGCCCGGCTGGCCGCGCCAGCGGCCCGCGCCCTCGGAGTCCGTGCTCATCTCGCGGCCGATGTTGATCACCGCCACCCGGCTCTCGGCATCCTCGACCTGCGAGAGCAGCAGGTTGCCGAGCGACACCGGGCACGAGCCCCAGCCGTCGATGTCCTGCACCGCGGAGGCGTCCATGGTGCGCGAGTCGACACCCTGGTCCATCCACATGTGCCCGTGGTCGTCGAAGCCGATCACCGCGTTGGGCATGCCGATCTTGTAGACCTGCGGCGCCGAGCGCCCGGGCGCGACCTGCGACAGCGCGATGCAGACCGCCTCGGTGATCTCGCACGCGGGGTGGAAGGAGCCGAGCGCCGCGGGCTTGTTCGGCGGCGGCTGCGCAATGCAGCCCTCGGGAATGATCATGTCGACCGCCTGGAAGAATCCCTCGTTCTTCACGATGGTCGGATCCATCGCCGCGACCACCTGCGTCATGATGTAGCTGCGGCTGTTCGCGAAGGTGTTCCACACCCCGACCAGTCCGGGTCGGTCGTCGGTACCGGTGAGGTCGACCGTCAGTTGCCCGCCCGCGATCGTGCAGGCGACCCGGACCCTGACGTCCTTCGTGCCCATGGTGTCGTGGTCGATCAGCACCTCGGCCTCGTAGCGGCCGTCGGGCCACTTCGCCACCTCCTCGCGCACGCGCCGTTCCGTGTGCTCGATGGTGTGGTTGATCGCGGCCTTCACCACGTCGGAGCCCCACTTGCGGATCAGGTCCTGCAACCGGCGCACGCTGTGCTGCACGCCACCGATCATCGCGGCGAGGTCGCCGTGGAAGGACGGGAAGCGGTTGTTGCGCTCGAGCAGCCGGATGACGTCGCGGCGCTTCTCGCCGCGGTGCACGAGCTTCAGGCAGGGAATGGCCAGGCCTTCGGTGAAGATGTCGGTGGCCTCCAGCGTGAAGCCGCCGGGGTCCTTGCCGCCGGTGTCGCCCTGGTGCGCCTGCAGGCACTGCACCAGGATCAGTTCGCCCTCGTCGTCGAACACCGGTGCGTAGACGTTGTAGTCGGGCAGATGCCCGCCGCCGTGGTCAGGGTCGTTGCCGAGGAACACGTCCCCGGGGCCCCAGTCGTAGTCGTGGACATGCTCGAGCCCGTAACGCACCGTCATCTGCGTCACGAAGGTCAGGTGCGGCGTGCCGATCGCCGCGCCCGCCAGGCGGCCGTGCGCGTCGACGATGCTGCCGTTGCGTTCGTTCGACTGGTTGATGATCGCCGACGATGCGGCGCGCCCCAGGTGCGTCGCGGCCTCGAAACAGATCGTTTCCATGCCACCGCGGATGATGGCGGCCGTCACCGCGTCCACGCTGGCCGAGGTGGGCAGCGGCGGACGCCTGGCCGCGAGTTTCCTGTTCAGCTCGTACGACATGCTGTCATTCCTCGGTGAAAGGCGCCGGGACGCTCCGCAGCCGGCATCAAGGCTTCTTGCGGTTGCCGCGGCTCAGGCGCCATTCCGGCGGGTATTCCATGTCGATGTCCTTGACGACGTTGTTCAGTCCCTTGTCGAAGACGTCGTCGCCGAGTTGCACATCGCTCGCGCGATCGTTCTTCATCATCGGCAGCATGCCTTCCACGACGCCGGTGAGCAGGCTTCCCATGTATTCCCCGCGGTACTGCTTGTAGAGCTCGAGGAAGGTCTTCTGCACCTGCACCACGTCGGTCGGCCGGGTGCGCGCGCAGGCCATGGCGTATTTCCTGGTCTCCTCATCGAGCTTTTCCCGCGGCACCACGCTGTTCAGGAAGTTGCTTTCGTACATTTCCTTCGCGGTGAAGGGACGACCGGTGAACAGCATTTCCGAGAACTTGCGCACGCCGACGGTCTCCAGCCAGGTCCACAGCCGCGGGCCCCACCCGACGTAGCGGAATGCCGGATGTCCGAACAGGGCGTCGTCGGAAGACACCACGAGGTCGGCGTCGCCCGCCTGGTAGAAGTGCCAGCCGTAGCAGTAACCCTTGGCCTCGACGATGCTGATCTTCTTGAACTCCTGCAGCGGCCGGTTGCCCGCGCGCGCCTTGGCGTAGTGGTCGGTGAGCCCGTGCAGGAAGCGGTAGCTGCTCTTCGGCGGGTACTTGACGTCGGGATCGTTGATGCCGAACTCGTGCAGCAGCGAGATGTCCTCGTCGGACTCCGAGAGCATGTCCGCCTGCTCGGGCAGGTCGCCGCCCCCGCCGAAGTTGTTGCCCGCCCCCCTGATGACCAGCACCTTCACGTCGTCGTCGATGTTGGCCTTGTGCACCAGGTCGGCATACAGCTGCCTCATGCCGGCCGTCGTCGCATTGAGCATGTCGGGCCGGTCGAAGGTCAGCCAGGCGATCTTGTTCGCCTTGTCCTTCTCGTAGCGGATGTACTGGGCCGCCTCTTTCTTGAGCTCCTCGAAGTCTTTCATGTCTTGTCCGCCTGCGTGAGTTTGAACAACCGACACCGCCGCCTGTTATACCGTCGCGGCGCACCCGAATCCTGACAGTTCGCGTCAAACCATATACAATCGGCGCAAAACTCCGGACCGATAAGACAGCCGGCACCGGTGTGCCCCAGGAGGAGTTCGCCGCAATGAGCGCCGACTATTTCTTCAAGCTCGACGGGCCGCTCGACTCCCTGCCGACCGAACGGCAGATGCGGATCGCGAACCTCTCGGGCTTCCAGGAACTGGTGCGCAACCTCGGCGCCGATCCGCGCGCGCTGCTCGAACGTCACGACATCGACCCGCTGGCGCTGAGGGACCCCGACCACTACGTCGACTGCAAGGCCGTGGTCGACCTGTTCGAACACTGCGGCGCGTCGCTCAACCATCCGCTGTTCGGCCTGCAGCTGGCACAGCTGCAGGAGCCGGACGTCTACGGCTGTGTCGCAGCGCTCTGCCGCGCCGCCTCCTCGGTGCGGGAATCGGTCGTCAGTTTCATCGACTACCTGCCGGTGGTGCATTCCCCGGTCTCCGTGATGGAGTTGATCGAGGGCGAGGAGACCGCCGAGCTCCGCTGGTACGTGCGCGCGGACCTCGGGTCCAACAACCAGGCGAACTACCAGGCGGCGATGCTCAACCTCAAGCTGCTGCGCCTGATCGGCGGCGCGGGATTCCGTCCGAGCTACGTGAACCTCGCCGTCGATGCGCGCCAGCGGGACATGTCGGACATCGAGAACCGGCTGGGCTGCCGCTTCCACAAGACGGTTGCCGACAACGCGATCGCCTTTCCGGCCGCGGTGCTGGACCGCCCCGTGGCGACGGCGAGCCGGCTGGTGTTCAACCTGCTGGGCGGGTACCTGGAACGGGTCCGCTCGGCCGCGCGGACGACGATCGCGGAACGGGTGCAGGACTACATCCGCGGCGCCCTGCCCGCGGGCAACTGCTCGATCGAGCGCTGCGCCGCGAAGCTCGGCATGTCCGTGCGCACGCTGCAATCGAACCTCAGCCAGTGCGGCCTCAAGTTCTCCGACATCCTCGAGCGCCAGCGCATCGATCTCGCCAGGAACTACCTGGGCCAGCAGCAGCTGTCGCTCGACGACGTGGCCGCGAACCTGGGCTACTCCGAGCAGTCGAGCTTCGGGCGCGCCTTCAGGCGCTGGACGGGCACGACGCCGCTGCTGTACCGCCAGCGCCTGGCGACCGCGGGCTGAGGCCCGGCACGGTCGCAGCGAGGAGCCACCGGCGCCGCGGCCGCGGCGATTATCTGCACCGGAGGATCGCATTGCCTGCAACGGAAATCCGCGCGCCGGGCATGACCGCCCTGTGCGCTCGCGGCCGCGTATCCGTGTAGCATGTCCGGAACTTCCCCTGACACCACGATGGAGGCACGGATCCGATGGGCAATTCGTCTGCAAGGCCGGTCGTACTGGTCACCGGCGCGAGTTCCGGCATCGGCGACACGACCGTGCGCCGCTTTGCCGCCGGCGGCTACGACATCGTCGCGGTCGCGCGACGCAAGGACCGCCTGGAGCAGCTCGCGAGCGAACTGTCGGGGAGCGCCCGCGTGGCGATCCTCGCCGCCGACGTCACCGCCCGGGACACGCCCGCGCGGGCGGTCGAGCTCGCCATGAGCGTCTTCGGCCGGCTCGACTGCCTGGTGAACAATGCCGGTTCCGGCAAGTGGGCGCCGGTCGACCAGACTCCGGACGAGATGCTCGACGAGGTCATCGACATCAGCCTGAAGGCCCCCTTCCGCTTCTGCCGCGAGGCCCTGCGCGTGATGGGTCCGGGCTCCTCCATCGTCAACGTGGGCTCGACCTTCGGCCTGGTGGGAGGACTGGACGGCGGCGCGTACTGTGCCGTCAAGGCGGGCCTGATCGGCCTCACGCAGACCATGGCCGCCCAGTACGGCGCCGGCGGCATCCGCTCGAACCTGGTCGCGCCCGGCGTGATCCGCACCGAGATGACCGACAGCCACTGGGAGGCACCGGCCTTCCGGCGCATCAACCACGAGATGACGCCGTGCGACCGTGACGGAACGACCGAGGACGTGGCCAATACGATCTTCTTCCTCGCCTCGAAGGAAGGCAGCTACATCAACGGCCAGACGATCGCGCTGGACGGCGGCTGGTCGACGACGAAGTACCTGTGCCGCGAAGCGCTGGTCTGCGAGCGCAAGCCGGCGTGAGTTGCCCCACATTCGCCCGGGCGCGGGTTGGACTTCAGCCGAACAGATGCTCCCGCAGGTTCGGCTTCAGCCGAACAGGT
>CAYXJM010000070.1:0-3864 GCA_964465455.1 uncultured Klebsiella sp. | reverse complement strand
GCGACGACGCCCGCCTGCCCGCTGCGCCCGCCGAGCTCCGAGAGCAGCGCCTTCATGCGGTAGGTCCACAGGTGCAGCGACATTTCCAGCGTCATGCCCATGGCGCCCATCATCTGGTGCACGTCGTAGACGACGCGCGTGGCGCTGTCCTGCGCGTGCAGCGCAGCCAGCGCGGCATCGCCGGCGTCGCCCGACCACGCGGCCTTGAGCGCGAGCCAGCGCACGCCGCCGGCGAGCACGGCGCACTCGGCCATGCGATGGCGCAATGCCTGGAAGGTGCCGAGCGGCCGCCCGAACTGCTTGCGCACGCCCAGGTGCTCGACCGTGGCGTCGATGGCGGCCTGCAGCAGCCCGGCCATTTCCGCGGCACAGGCCACGCGCAGCCAGGTGCGCACTTTCGCCGCGTCATCGGCGCCGAGCGGCGTGACGGCCGGGCTGCCCCGCAGGCGGCCCATCGGGTAGGCGAACAGCGATTCCACCGCCTCCACCTCGTCGGGCGCGGGATGCGCGATGCCCACCTGCTCGCCGTCGATGACGATCACCGTTTTCGCGCTCGCGACGAAGCGACCCGGCCGTCCGTTCTCGACCAGCGCGAACGGACGCGGCAGCCCGATGTCGAGTTGCGGCCGCACCAGCATCGACAGCGCGGTCTCGGCGGTGCAGGGCAGCCGCGCCAGCCGCTCCACCGCCAGCGCCGCGGAGAGCGGCCCGAGTTCGGGGACGGCGGCAATCTCGAAGTACTGCCCCTCCTCCAGCTCCTTTTCCAGCGCCGCGCCCGGCAACGCGAAGCCGTGGAACTCGGTGGGAACCGTGGCGAACTGGAGCGCCAGCTTGTCGAGCGCGCTCGCGATCGCGGCCTGGTCGTCGTTCAGTCTGAAGTCCATCAGCGGGGCTCCCGTGGAAGCCGAAGCATTTCGGTGGCAATGAGGTTCAACTGTATCTCGGCCGCGCCCGAGGCAATGCCGGCGACGATGCCGCGCTGGTGGTGCGCGAGCAGCATCGGATCCCCGCCGGCGAGCGCCTCGGGCACGTGCTCGACCACGAACTCCGCGACCTGCCGCTCGGCGTTGACGGTGGCGAAGCGCCCGGCGCTCGCTTCCGGTCCGGTCTGCTGGCCGTGGCAGCGCTGGTCGATGATGCTGTAGCTGTAGAGGCGCGCCACCTCGCAGGCCGCGTGCGCCCGCGCGGCCTGCTCCGCCGCGCCCGGACCGAAGCGGCCGGCCTTTTTCAGCGCGCCGACCGCGCGCTGCAGCATGCGCGAAGCGAGCGCGAAGCGCGGAATGCCGACACGCTCGAGCGAGAGCGCCGTGCGCACGATGTCCCAGGCCTGCCCTTCCTCGCCGAGCAGCGCGCTGGCGGGCACCTCCACGTCGTCGAAGAACACCTCGTGGATGTCGCCCTCGCCGATGATGCTGGGGATCTGGCGCACCGTGATGCCGGGCGTGTCCATCGGCAGCAGGAAGATCGAGATGCCGCCCTTGCCGGGCGCGGTGCGCGCCAGCAGGAAGCAGGTGTCCGCGTGCCCGGCGTAGGAGGTCCATATCTTCTGGCCGTTGACGCGGTAGGCCTCGCCGTGGCGGTCGGCGCGCGTGCGCAGCGAGGCGAGGTCGGAGCCCGCCTCCGGTTCCGAGAAGCCCTGGCACCACAGCGTCTCGCCGCGCGCCATCGGCGGAATGTAGCGCGCCTGCTGCTCGCCGGAGCCGTAGCGCATCAGCGTCGGGCCGATCCAGTTCACGTTCATGTACTGGCCGCCGCGCGGCTCGCCCGCCGCCCACATCTCCTCGGCGAGGATGAAGGCGGTCCAGGGATCCGCGTCGCGGCCGCCCCAGCGGGCCGGCCAGTGCGGCACCAGCAGACCGGCCGCCGCCAGCGCGCCGCAGAACTGCTTCGAGAAAACGGTCTGCGCCGCGGAGCCCGGGCCGTGGGCGAGCTCTTCCCAGTTCGGCGGCAGATTGGCGGCGAGGAACGCGCGAACCGTCGCGCGGAAGTCCTGCTGTGCGGGGGTCCAGGCAAAATCCATCGGGCGTGATCCGGTTCGGGAGTTGATGTTCGCGGCGCCGGGCGATCAGTCGCTCTTGCCCTTGCCGCCGATGCCCTTGACGTAGCGCTCGATGCCGGCGAGGTAGTCCGGGTTCAGCATCAGCGCGCTGTTGGCCATGCGCTCGACGTTGCGCGCCTGCGCGAGGCCGAGGTCGTGGGCCATCTCGATCGCGATCTTCGCCGTGCCCATCTGCTCGGCGTGCTGCCCGGCCAGGTGGCGACAGAAGCGCATGACGTCCTCCTCGAAGCTCTCGTCGGGGAACACCTCGTGCACCAGCCCCATGATCAGCGCGCGGTCCGCGCTGGCGGGAAGGTTCGCCATGATCAGGTAGCGCGTCCAGTGCGTGCCGACGATGCGCGCCAGGCGGCTGACGCCGTTGGAGGCCGGCAGCACGCCGAACTTGCCCTCGGGAAAGGCATAGCTCGCGCTCTTCGCCGCGAGGCGGAAATCGCAGGACAGCGAAATCTCGAGCCCGCCACCGACGCAGGGACCCTGGTGGGCCACGACGATCGGCTTTTCGATCGCTTCCATCTCGTCGTAGATGCGGTGCATGCCGTGCAGCCCCAGCCGGTGCCGCTCGCGGATCGCCACGCCGGTGCGGTCCGGCTCGCGCGGCGCTTCGGAGCGATCGCGCAGATCGGCGCCGGAACAGAAATAGCGGCCGGTGGCGCGAATCAGCATGACCTTCAGCGCGGGCGTATCGCGGAAGCGATGCAGCGCGGCCTCGAACAGGGCCATGGTCTGTCCGGTCAGGGCGTTCAGCTTCTCCGGGCGGTTGAGCGTCGCGATCAGGATCGCGCCGTCCTCTTCCGTCAGCAGGTGAGGAGCCTCGGACATGGTGTCACTCCTTCAGGCATGCGGGTCCGGATTGATCCGGACATTCATTCGTTGATTCACGCCCGCGTGCGCGGCAGACCGAGCCCGCGCTCGGCGATCATGCTGCGATGGACCTCGCTGGTTCCCCCGTAGATCGTCGTGGCCTGCGCGTGGCGGTAGGCCATGTTGAGCGCGCCGGCGGGCCCCTCGCGGTCCGCCAGCGAATGCGGCGCGGTGAGGTCCAGCAGGTCGCGCGCGTCGCTCTGGAACTTTTCCGAGGAGAACATCTTCGCCATCGGTCCGTAGGCCAGGTTCGGCTTCTTCTCCGCGATCGCCCACTGGGCGCGGAAGGTCAGCATGTCGGAGACCATCAGGTTCGCCGCGCTCCGCGCCAGGCGCACCTGGGCATTCGTTTCCTCGATCAGCGGCCGGCCGTTGCAGCGGATCCGGCGGCACAGTTCCTCGGCGTTGTGCAGCATCGCGCGCATGGACTTCGAGAAGCCGCCGCCGTGCTCGAGTTCGAGGCCCGCGCTCATCGTCTTCACGCCGCCGTCTACCTCGCCGAGACGGTAGCTGTCGGGAACGCGCACGCCGTCGTAGAAGGTGATGTTCGTGCGCTCTTCCTGGAAGGTGTACACCGGCTGGATCGTGACGCCCTCGGTCTTCAGCGGCACGATGAACATCGTGAGGCCCTGGTGCTTCGGCACGTCGGGGTTCGTGCGGCAGAGCATCAGCACGTAGTGCGCGAGGTTGGCGCCGCTGGTGAACATCTTGGTGCCGTCGATGCGCCACGAACCGTCCGCCTCGCGGGTCGCCTTGCACTGGGCCGCGAACACGTCCGAGCCCGAGCCCGGCTCGGAGTAGCCGAGGCTGCAGATCACGTCGCCCGACATGATCCGGCCGAGCACGTCGCGCTTGAGCTCCTCGCTGCCGTAGCGGTGGATCATGATCGCGACCATCTGCGCCACGTTGGCCGCCGGGTTGTTGTAGCCCTGGTGCTCGAAGGC
>CAYXJM010000069.1:0-10026 GCA_964465455.1 uncultured Klebsiella sp. | reverse complement strand
CGGGTCGCCTGCTCGGCATCCGGGCCGACATCACGGCGCAGGCCGCGCGCATCGATGCCCACAGCCTGCGCCGCGACGGCCCGGTGCGGCTGTGCTACGCGGGCAGCGTGCTGCACACGCGCCGCCGCTCGCCGTTCGCCTCGCGCTCGCCGATACAGCTGGGCGCCGAGCTCTACGGCGACGCCAGCGCGGCCGCGGACCTCGAGATCATCAGCCTGATGCTGGAAACGATGCGCCGCCTCGGCGTGCGCGACCTGACGCTGGACCTCGGGCACGTCGGCATATTCCGCGCCCTGATGCAGGACCTCGCCCTCGACGCGCCGGTGCAGGACGCCGTCTTCGAGGCGCTGCAGCACAAGTCGGCGCCGCAGATCGCGGCGATCGTGGCCGAGGCCGGCCTCGACGAGGCGCGCGCCGGGTTGCTGCGCCGGCTGGCGGGTCTGAACGGCGGACGCGAGGTGATCGGGCGCGCCGCTGAGCTGTTCGCCAGGGCTGCGCCCTCGGCGTGCGCGCCGCTCGCGGCGCTCGCCGACGTGGCCGACAAGATCGCCGCGCGCATGCCCGGGGTGCAGCTCCATTTCGATCTCTGCGAGTTGCACGGCTACCACTACCACACCGGGCTGGTGTTCGCGGCCTACGTGCCGGGACAGGGCGAGGCGGTGGCCAACGGCGGGCGCTACGACGACATCGGGCGCGTCTTCGGCCGCGCCCGCCCGGCGACCGGCTTCAGCTTCGACCTGAAGACCCTGCTCGGCCTGGTGCCGGCCGCGGGCGCCGCGCCGCGGCGCGGGATCTTCGTCGACCACGCGCTGGCCGAGGCCGCATGGAGCGAGATCCAGCGCCTGCGCGACGGCGGCGAACGCGTGCTGCTCGGGCTGCCCGGGCAGCGGGGCAGCGCGTGTTGCGATCGGGAGTTGCGTCGCGCGGGAGACGCATGGCAAATCCTCACAGTCTGACAGGCAAGCGGACATGGCAAACAACGTAGTCGTTCTCGGCACGCAATGGGGTGACGAGGGCAAGGGCAAGATAGTCGACCTGCTGACCGAGAACGTCACCGCGGTGGTGCGTTTCCAGGGTGGCCACAACGCCGGCCACACGCTGGTGATCGGCGGCGAGAAGACCGTGCTGCACCTGATTCCCTCGGGCGTGCTGCGCGAAGGCGTGCTGTGCCTGATCGGCAACGGCGTGGTGCTGTCGCCCGAGGCGCTGCTCAAGGAAATGGCGGCGCTCGAGGCGCGCGGCGTGCCGGTGCGCGAGCGCCTGCGGCTGAGCCCTGCCTGTCCGCTGATCCTGCCCTATCACGCCGCGCTCGACATCGCGCGCGAGAACGCGCGCGGTGACGCCAAGATCGGCACCACCGGGCGCGGTATCGGCCCGGCCTACGAGGACAAGGCGGCACGCCGGGGGCTGCGACTCGGCGACCTGCGCAACGCGGCGCGCTTCGAGGCGAAGCTGCGCGAGGTGATGGACTACCACAACTTCGTGCTGCGCGAGTACTACAAGGCGCCGGTGATCGACGTGCAGCAGACGCTCGAGCAGGGACTCGCCCACGGCGAGACGCTGCTGCCGCTGATGGCCGACGTGCCGGCGCTGCTGCACGAGTACCGCATGGCGGGCAAGCGCATCCTGTTCGAGGGAGCGCAGGGCGCGCTGCTCGACATCGACCACGGCACCTATCCGTTCGTGACCTCGTCGAACACCACGGCCGGCGGCACTGCCACCGGCAGCGGCTTCGGTCCGCTGTACCTCGACTACGTGCTGGGCATCACCAAGGCCTACACCACGCGGGTCGGCTCCGGGCCGTTCCCGACCGAGCTCTTCGACGAGGTGGGCGCTCACCTCGCGCGTCGCGGCCACGAGTTCGGCGCGACCACCGGCAGGCCGCGCCGCTGCGGCTGGTTCGACGCGGTGTCGCTGCGCGAGGTGGTGCGCATCAACAGCGTCAGCGGGCTGTGCATCACCAAGCTCGACGTGCTGGACGGTCTCGAGACCATCAACATGTGCATCGGATACGAGGACAGTTCCGGCCACATCGTGGGCACGCCGCGCGACAGCGCCGATTTCGAGAGCCTGGTGCCGATCTACGAAACCGTCGCGGGCTGGGAAGGTTCCACGCTCGGCATCACCGAGTGGGACCGGCTGCCGCTGAACGCGCGCCGCTACATCGAGCGCATCGCCGAGGTCGTGGGCGTCGGCGTGGACATCGTCTCCACCGGCCCCGACCGCACCGAGACCATCATCCTGCGCGATCCCTTCGGCCAGGGCTGAACGCCCGGCCGCGCGGACGGCTCCGGCGCCCGGCTGTCAAGTGCCGGATGCTGGACGTAGTTGCATTTTCGGATAGAATGCAGTCGACCGGGCCCGTCGTGGGTCCGGTTTTCATTGGTGCTAACGCTTTCTTTCGGGCGTCGGGGTTTTAGCACTTCCAGTCCGCCACGGCGCCAGGATGATGAAGCGAATGAATATCTACGTTGGAAACCTGCCCTACACTGTCCGGGACAATGACCTGCTCGAGCTGTTCCAGACCTACGGGAATGTGTCCTCAGCCAAGGTCGTGATGGACCGTGAAACCGATCGTTCCAAGGGGTTTGGTTTCGTCGAGATGCCCTCGGACGACGAAGGCACCAATGCCATCAACAAGCTGAACGGCCACGAAATCAACGGCCGTGCGTTGCGCGTGAACGAAGCGCGTCCGCGCGAAGACCGTCGTCCCGGTGGTGGTGGCGGCGGCGATCGCCGTCCGAAGCGCTGGTGAGATCCGGCGGCGCCGGCAGGCGCCGCCCGTGATCCGTGCCGCGGGCCGCCCGGCCCGCGGCCCTCTCCTGAAGGCTGCCGTCGGCGGATTCGACGGCAACGCTCCTCTCATGCCCACGATAGTTCGGTTGCCGTAGCCGGCGCTCGTGTCTGCGCCAGCGGCACGCGCCCTGCGTGCTCAGATCGTCGCCGGGCAGCCCAGGCTGTAGAAATCCGCGATCTCCTGCCAGGCCTGCTCCGCGCTTTCGACGTAGCGGAACAGCCCCAGGTCCTCCGCCGCGATGTTGCCCTCCTCGACCAGCAGGTCGAAATCGATCAGCCGGCGCCAGAACGCCTCGCCGAACAGCAGCACCGGCACGCGCGTGGACTTGCCGGTCTGGATCAGCGTCAGCGTCTCGAACAGTTCGTCGAGCGTGCCGAAGCCGCCGGGAAAGGCCACCAGCGCCCGTGCGCGCAGCAGGAAGTGCATCTTGCGCAGCGCGAAGTAGTGGAACTGGAAGCACAGCTCGGGCGTGATGTACGGGTTCGGCTGCTGTTCCGCCGGCAGCACGATGTTCAGCCCGATGCTCTTGCCGCCGGCCTCGTCGGCGCCGCGGTTCGCCGCTTCCATGATGCCGGGCCCGCCGCCGGTCACGACCACGAGACGGCACCCGTCGATGTGCTCGCTGTTGCGCGTGATCAGCGCGCCGAGCTTGCGCGCCTCCTCGTAGTAGCGGCTGTTGTGCAGCCGGCGTTCGGCGCGCGCGAGCGCCGCCGCTGCCTGCGCGCTGTGCGGGCTGGCCGCCAGCGCGGCGCGCGCGACGGCGAGCTCCGCCCCGGCCTGCTCGGCCGACACGTGGCGGGCGCTGCCGAAGATCACCACCGTCGAGTCGATGCCGTGCTCCTGCTGTATCAGGTCGGGCTTCAGCAGCTCGAGCTGGAATCGCACCGGGCGCAACTCCTCGCGCAGCAGGAATTCCGTGTCGGTGAAGGCGAGCCGGTAGGCATTGCCGGCATAGCGGCCCGTCTGCCGTCCCGTCTTCGCGGCATCGTCGCGCGCGCTCGGAAAGATGTTCTCGCGCAGTTCCCGCCGGTCGCTCCCGCTCATGTGCTGTTCCTCGATGATCACCCGGAGCGGCGACGATGGCCCCGCGCCACGTCCGCCGCGGGGCGCCGCTCCACGTCGACGCCAATTTGACTTGAACCCGGGCGCAGGGTAAACACGCCCGGATGCACGTGCGCACGCCTCTGCGGGTGCATCACGATGAAAAATGCACAGCAGGAGACGCGCATGGCAGCGGGCGGCACGGCGACCCAGGAGTTCATTCCCCCACCACCGGGCGAGATCCTCGGGCACCCGAAACCGCTGTGGATGCTGTTCTCCGCCGAGTTCTGGGAACGCTTCTGCTACTACGGCATGCGCGCCCTGCTGGCCGTATACGTGGCGGCCACCTTCTTCGGTCACCTGCCCGAGGGCGAGGCCAATGCGCAGGCGAGCCTCACCTACGGCGGCTACACGGCGCTCGTCTACGCCACCGGGATTCTCGGCGGCTACATCGCCGACACCTACCTCGGCTACCAGCGCTCGATCATCCTCGGTGGCGCGCTGATCGCGGTCGGCATGTTCCTGCTGCTGATCCCGGACCTGCAGTGGTTCCTCGTGGGGCTGGCCGTCATCGTGGCCGGCAACGGCCTGTTCAAGCCCAACATCTCCACCATGGTCGGGGCGCTGTACGCGCCACAGGACTCCCGGCGCGACTCGGGGTTCACGATCTTCTACATGGGAATCAATGCCGGCGCCTTCGTCGCGCCCATCATCTGCGCGTCGGTGATCGGCGCGCGCTTCGGCTACCAGTACGGCTTCCTGGCCGCGGGCGTCGGCATGGTGCTCGGCGTCGTGGTGTTCCACCTGCTCGCGGGCATGCTCGGTCACATCGGCAGGGCGCCGCCCGGGCGCGAAGGCGTCAAGCCCGTGCTGGTCGTGCTCGGCGGGGCGGCGGCCATGGTGCCGCTGATGTGGTTCCTGCTCAGCAAGAGCGAGGCGCTCGGCTACGTGCTGATCGGGCTGATGCTGTTCCTGGTGGTCTATTTCGTCGTCAGCGGCATCCGTTCCGGCGACCATGTGCAGTTGCAGCGCTACGGCGCCATGCTGCTGCTGTTCCTCGCGAACTGCCTGTTCTGGGCCCTGTTCGAGCAGGCCGGCTCCTCGCTCAACTTCTTCGCGCGCGATTTCGTCGACGCGCCGTTCCACTTCACGCTGTTCCAGTCGGCGAATCCACTGTTCATCCTGCTGCTGGCGCCGCTGTTCGCGATGCTGTGGCCGGTGCTGGACGGCAAGGGGCGCAATCCCTCGATTCCGCGCAAGTTCGCGATCGCACTGATCGGGGCCGGCTTCGGTTTCCTGCTGCTGGCGCTGGCGATCGAGGCCACGCCGGACGGGGCCAGGGTGATCTGGGTGTTTCTCGCGCTGACCTACCTGATCCACACGATGGCGGAGCTCTGCCTGTCGCCGATCGGGTTGTCGATGGTCACCAAGCTCGCGGCGAAGCACGAGGTGGGCATGGCGATGGGCGGGTGGTTCCTGTCGACCGCGATGGCGAATTATCTCGCGGGCCTGATCGCCGCGGTCGCCTCGGGCGGCGGCGCACACGGCGAGGCCAGTTCGCTCGGCCAATACGCCACGACCTTCACGCAACTGTGGTGGCTGGGGCTGGCGATCGGCGGCGGCTACTTCCTGTGCGCACCGCTGATCAACCGGCTGATGCACGGCGTGAAATAGCGCCGCCCCGCCGCCTCACTGCATGTACCTGCCGCCGTTGACGCTCAGCGTGAGCCCGGTGATGTACCCCGACGCCTCCGAGGCGAGGAAGGCCACGGCGTGGGCGATGTCTTCGGGCTGCCCGACGCGGTTCACCGGTATCTGGCTCTTCGTGTAGCCCGCGATCCCGCCGGCCAGGCGCGCTTCCACCGATCTGAGCCCCTCGGTGTAGACGAAGCTCGGGGGCACGTTGTTCACGGTGATCCCCAGCGGCCCGACCTCCTGCGCCAGCGACTTGGTGAACGCGATCACGCCGCCCTTGGTGGCCGCGTAGTGCACCATGCGTCGCGCGCCGGACTGCGCGCTGGAGGACGAGATGTTGATGATGCGTCCCCACTGCGCCGCGATCATGTCGCCGATCACGGCCTGGGTGCACATGAACACGCCCTTCATGTTGATGTCGAACACCGTGTCCCAGTCTTCGTCCGTGATGTCCACGAAATCCTTTTCGGGCGAGATCGCGGCGTTGTTCACCAGGATGCCGATCGGGCCGAGTTCCGCCCGCACCGCCTTCACGGCGGATTCGATGTGATGCCTCCGCGATACATCGACCTCGCACACCACGGCCCTGCGGCCCATCGCGGCAATGTCCTGCGCCACGGCCCGGGCTGCCTCGGCATTCCTGTCCCAGATCGCGATATCCGCCCCGTCCCGGGCGAGGAAGCGGCAGATCGCGGCGCCGATGCCCGCCGCCCCGCCCGTCACCACGGCAACCCTGCGCGTCGAACCCGTCATCGTTGTTCCTTCCCGTTGCTTGTTGTGCCGGATTGCTGCACGCCGGTCGCGGACGCGCGCCCGTTCAGGCGAGCGACCCGGCGCCCATGATGGTGGTGCGGTGCATCAGGCGTCCGGAATCCACCGTGTACGGGTGGGCCCGGTGCAGCAGTCCGCAGTTGTTCCAGACCACCATGTCGCCTTGCTGCCACGCGTGGCGGTAGCAGAACCGGGGTTGCGTGCACCAGGCGAGCAGTTCGTCCAGCAGCGCCCTGCCTTGCTCCCGGTCCATGCCCACGATGTGATCGGCCGTGGACCCGATCACCAGGGACTTGCGGCCGTCGGCCTGCGTCCACACCAGGGGCTGTTCGCGCGGCGGCCCATCCCTGCGCCAGCGTTGCAGGTCCTCCGCGGACGGATTGGTGAAATAACGCGCGTTGGCCGCCTCGGCGCTGTGCACGACGCGCAAGTCCCGGAGCTGCGATTTCCTGGCGGCCGGCAGTTCGGCGTATGCGGCGAACAGGTTCGCGAACTCGGTATCACCGCCGCTGGCAGGCGGCACCTCGCACTTCAGGTTGGTGGCCTTGGGCGGTATCGCGTACGTCGTGCCGTCCATGTGCCAGTGCTCGTTGGAATGGATGTAGTCGAGGAACCTGGCGCGGTTCGGGTCGAGCGTCACCGGGTAGATGCCGAGATTGTCCGCCGCGGTGTCCGCCTTCGGGCGCAGCTTCGAGCCCAGCATCGTTCCCAGGCGGTTGCTGAAGGCGACCTGCGTTTCGTCGCTGACCGCGATCCGCGGGAACACCAGCACGCCCCATGCGTCCAGCAGCTCCAGGCACCGCTCCGGAACGCCCGCATCCAGGATGTGCGCGGCGGGGACCAGGACGCGGGCCCCGAAATCGCGTGAGATCGGTTCTACGACCATGTCGATCATTCACTCGTTCTCCTTCAGGAAGCGATCGACCGCTTCGCGCAGCAATGCGCCAACGGATTCGAAGCGTGCCTCGACGCGAGACATGGGGCCACCCAGCGCGATGGCATTGCGCCGGCCACGGAACGGAAACGGAACCGCGATCCCGGCTACGCCGGGTGCATAGACGCCGGGGTTGAGGTACCAGCCCTCCCGCGCGCTGCGCTGGATGTCCTCCTCGACCGCATCCGCCGTCATGAACGTGTCCTTCTCGTAGGCCTGGTACCGGATGCGCTTCAGCACGGCGGCGCGCTCGGCGGGCGCATACTGCGCCAGGATCGCCCTCCCCGCCGCCGTCACGTGTATCGGGAGCCGCTGGCCGACGTTGGCGATGAAGCGGATGTCGGCCGATGACTCGACGACGTCCAGGAACACCACGCTGGTTCCCTCCGGCGCTGCCAGGAAGAGGGTCTCCCCGGTCTGGCCCGCGAGTTCGACGAGCAGCCCGTGCACCGACTCCGGCAGGGGCTGCGACTCCGCGAGCTCGCGCGCGAGATCCATCCATCGCGACGTGGGGTAGTAGCCGCCACGCGGCACCGGCTGATAGAGATAGCCGCGCTCCACCATGGTCGAGACGATGTTGAAGGCGCTGGAGCGCGGCCACGAGAACTCCTCGGCGATTTCGCGGACCGACAGCGGCTTGCGGGCGCGAACGAAAAGTTCCACGAGGTCGAAGAGGTTGGATATCTGCCTGACGAGCATGGAGCCGACTCTACTTGAGGATTCTCTAGTACACAAATATAATCTCTATTGTCCAAATACTTGGACAATAAATCAAGCGCGATGGCATGGCTGGCGGTCCCGCCGCTTCGCCACGGCAGCGCCAACGAACACGGGGGTGATCGAATGAGCAGAGGCAACGTGCTGGATCCCACGGCGCTGCGCGCCGATGACGTCACCTCGCCGGGTCCGGATGCCGGTGTGCTCGCGGGCAAGACCGTCGGTTTCCGGCTCGACGAGATCTGGCGGGCCTGGGACTGGATTGCGGACATCTGGGCAGACGAATTCCGCAAGGCCGGCGCGACCGTGACGTTCTGGCGCTCGAACCAGGGCCGCACGGGCGCCGAGGGCGAGCGCCTCGCAAGGGAGCTGGAGCAGTTCCTGGCATCCATCGACATCGCCGTGGTCGGGCTGGCGAACTGCGGCTCCTGCACCGGCTGGACCATTCGCGACGCCCTGGCCGCCGCCGAGCGGGGGCTGCCGACGACGGCGGTCTGCACCGCCGTGTTCGAGGAACTGGGGCGCAACCTGGCGCAGCGCGGCGGCCGTTCGGGCCTGCGCCTGCACGTGCTGCCCTATCCGTTGAACGAGAAGCAGAAACACGAAGTGGATGCCGTGGCCCGCGAACACCTCCCCGGGGTGCTGTGCACCATGGGCGCCGCGCTGGCCGCTCGCCAGGAGGCCGTCGCATGAGCACGACCATCCGCCCGGGTGCAGACGCCATCCACGCGCAGCAGGCGCCCGATCTGCGCGATTGCGGCCCGCAGGGCTGCGCGCTCGACTGGTTGTCGAGCCAGCGCCACGAAGCCGAAGTCGACGACGTCATGGAGTTCACCCGCTTCGCGCTGGAGCGCGGCTGGGGTGACGGCCTGCCGCTGATTCCGCCGACGGAGGCGCGCGTACGGGCGTTTCTGGCCGGGAACAACCGTTATGCCGACGAGGTCATCTGTGCGCTGCCGCCGCTGAATGCGCCGTGCACCGTCGAGAAGATCGCCATCAACGCGGTGATGGCCGGCGCGCCGGCGGAGTCGATGCCGCTGATCATCGCCGCGCTGGAAGCGATGGCCCACCCGGATTTCGAACTGTTCGGACTGAATGCCACCACCGCCCCGGTCGTCCCGCTGACGCTGGTCAACGGTCCCGTGCGCAACCGGCTGGACATCCCCTGCCGGCACGGCTGCCTCGGCGGCGCGCCGACCACGGCGGTGGCGATCGGCCGCGCCATCCGGCTGATCATGAAAAACGTCGCCGGACAGGAAATCAACGTGACCTCGCAGAGCACCTTCGGCACGCCGGGGCGCGTGGCGGGCATCCTGTTCGGCGAATGGGAGGAGCGCTCGCCGTGGGCGCCGCTCGCCGAGCGCCGCGGCGTCAACGGCGACGCGGTGACGGTGTTCGGCACCATGGGCACCATGAACATCCTCGACACGACCTCGCAGAGCGGCCCGGACTTCCTGGAGATGATCGGCAAGTCGCTCGGCTATCCGGGCGCCAACGGCTTCTCCCCGTCAATGCCCTACGCGCAGATGATGCTCGCCGTGAACCCGGTGTGGGCCGAGATCATCCACCGCGACGTGCCCGATCTCGCGGACGTGCAGGAGATGCTCTGGCGCTTCTCCAGTCTCGACGCGGACTACCTGACGCCGAAGCACCGCGAGCAACTGGAGAACCTGGGCCGCGTGATCGGCGGGCGGGTCTACCTGGCCACGGAGCCGCAGGACATATTCGTCGTGTGCTGCGGCGGCACCGGCGGGCTGCACGCCACCGGCTTCCACAGCTTCGGCTCGTGCCTGACGCAGACCCGGGGCATCCTGACGGGCCCGCATGCAGGCGCGCAGCAAGCATGACGCTGCAGGAGGGGTAGCCGGGCCCGGGTGCGATCGCCCGGGCGGCCACTCGCGGCGTTGTGCGGCGCAAACAGAATCCCGGCGCGGCTACGCGGCGCGACCGGGACTCAAACGATGCACAACAACGGGAAGAGAGATGGTGCCCAGGAGAGGACTTGAACCTCCACTACCTTTCGATAACTAGCACCTGAAGCTAGCGCGTCTACCAGTTCCGCCACCTGGGC
>CAYXJM010000068.1:6796-10117 GCA_964465455.1 uncultured Klebsiella sp. | reverse complement strand
CGTCGGTGACCTCGCGCGGGATCTTCAACATGAGCGCGTTCACCTCGGCGGAGATCCACCGCGCCCGGGAGCGCGCGAACGGGGCCTGACGACGACCGGGTCGCTGCCATCCCGGCGCGCCTGGCCGGGTCGTCATCGGGCCAGCCGTTCCGCTCAGCGGCGCAGCGCTTCCGGCACGATCGGCAGGCCCCTGTCGCCGCTGGCGAACGCGTCGATCTTCGCCTGGATGAAATCGTCCGGCGAGGCGGCCCAGCGCCGGAGGATCTCCCACGCCTTTTCGTCGCTCGGGATCAGCACCCTGCCGTCGCGCATGCCGTCGGCGAGCACGATCGCGACGTCGTGCACCTGCTTGAGCTCCAGTTCCGAGCCCGGGCCGCGCATCGGGCAATCGGGCGTCCAGGACGTCATGGTGTCGAGCACGCCGGTCATCACCGGGCCGGGAACCAGGCAGCTCACCCGGATTCCCTGCGGGAGCAGGTAGATCGCCAGTGACTCCGTCATCGCGATGATCGCCGCCTTCGCAGCCGCATAGGGAATGCGGCTCGCGGCATAGGGGTAGAGCCCGGCAAAGGAGGCAGTGTTGACGATGTGCCCGCTCGCGCGCGCCTGCATCTTCGGCAGCAGCAGCGATATGCTGCGCACGGCCGCGAAATAATTGAGATCCATCATCCGCTGCCACTCGGACAGCGGGATATCCTCGGGGTGGCCGTTCAGCAGGCCGCCGACATTGTTCACGAGGATGTCGATCGCGCCGAAAGCGGCCTCGGCCGCCGCGGCCGCCGCGCGCACGGAGTCGTCGGACAGCACATCGGCGGCAATCGCGACGGCCTCGCCCCCTGCTGCGACGATCGCCGCTGCGGTGTCGCCGGCGGCGTCGACGTCGATGTCGGCGACGGCGACCTTCGCCCCGCGCCGCGCGAATTCGAGCGCGAGTGCCCGTCCGATTCCCCTGGCCGCGCCGTAGATCAGCGCGTTCGCCCCGGCGAAGGGCGCCTGCGGTTGCAATGCCATGCGCGTGCCTCTCTTGCGCTGCAATGTCCCCCGGGCCGGGGCGACGCTTTCCGACACGCATGGTCGACCCGTCCACGCGTCCCGGTCCAGCCCCGGAGGACATGACTTCCGGCAAGCAGGTCTTTTCTAGTCCGTCCATCCCGGGCACGTCCGAAGCGCACCGGACGGACGGCCGAAAACGGGACCGTGGCGTGCCGCGGCACACGAGAACAACAGTCGAGGGGAGGACCGTTTGGCCGACGCAACGACGACCGGCGGCGCGGTGGACATCGAGCGGCCATCGGAACGCTACGGGCGCTACGCGCTGGCGATCTTCGTGCTGGTGTTCACCCTCAACATGATCGACCGGCAGATCCTGAGCATCCTGGCCGAGGACGTGAAGCGCGACCTCGGCCTGAGCGACGCCGAGCTCGGCTTCCTCTACGGCACCGCGTTCGCGATCTTCTACTCCCTGTTCGGCATTCCGCTGGGACGGCTCGCCGACGGCTGGCAGCGCGTGCGCCTGCTGACCATAGGGCTCGCGGTCTGGTCGGGCATGACGGCGCTGTCGGGCCTCGCGCGCAACGGCATCCAGCTCGCGGTCGCGCGGATCGGCGTGGGCGTCGGCGAGGCGACGTGCTCGCCCTGCGCCTACTCGCTGCTCTCCGACTATTTCGCCCGCGAGAAGCGCGCGACGGTGCTCGCGATCTATGCCTCGGGCGGAACGCTGGGCGCGGGGCTTGCGTTCGCGCTCGGCGGCGCGATCGTGACGGCGTGGAACCAGGCCTTTCCGGGCGGCGGCCCGCTCGGCCTCGTCGGCTGGCAGGCCGCATTCCTGGCCGTCGGGGTCCCCGGCGTCCTGCTGTCCTTCGTCGTGGCGACGTTGCGCGAGCCGGTGCGCGGGGCGGCCGAGGGCATCGCGACACCCGCCTCGCCGTCGCCTTTCGCGGACTTCCTGCAGGAGCTCGTCGCGGTCATCCCGCCGTTCACGCTGATCGGCGCGATGCAGCGCGGTCCGCAGGCGCTCGCGATAAACCTCGGCGTCGCCGCAGGGCTCGCGTCGCTCGCGTGGTGGCTGGCCGCCGCCATGGGCAACGCGCCGCAATGGATAGCCGTCGCGATCGGCGTCTACGCGGTGTTCTCGTGGGCCACGTCGCTGCGTGCGCGCGATTACCCCACCTTCAAACTGATCTGGGGAACACCGGCCTTCCTGCAGGTGACCATCGCCTACGGCCTGCTGCTCTTCATCTCCTACTCCGCCAACTTCTGGGGCGCACCCTATGCCGAGCGCGTGCTGGGTGAATCGAAGGCGGTGATCGGCGCGTGGGTCGGCGGCGGCAGTGTCGCCGGCGGGTTCATCGGCGTCATCCTCGGCGGGCGGCTCGCCGATCGTCTCCGCCGCAGCAATCCGTCCGGCCGCATCCTGGTGATGCTGGGCGGAACCGTCGGCATGATCCTTCCGGTCGTCATCGCCTTCACGACCGCGAACCCGCAGGTCTTCTACGTCATGTACGCCCTGATGAGCGTGCTCATCAGCGGTACCCTCGGTGCGGCCGCGGCAACGACGCAGGACCTGGTCCTGCCCCGCATGCGCGGCACCGCGACCGCGACTTTCATGCTCAGCCAGGCGATGCTGGGCCTCGCGCTCGGACCGTACATGGCCGGCTACATCTCGGGCGTCACCGGAAGCCTGCGCGCCGGCGTGCTGTCGGTGCTGGTCGCGGCGCCCGTGTGCGTGGTCCTTCTGCTGCTCGCGTATCGCGGCCTGCCGCGGGCCGAGGCGAGCACGATCGAGCGCGCCCGCGCGGCCGGCGAGCCCGCTGGCGGTTGAACCATCGAGGGAGCGTGCCGACATGAACACGGACATCGAAGCAAGACTGAACGCCGTCCCCGTGGCGGGGCGGCTCGCCAACAAGGTGGCCCTGATTACCGGCGCGGGCGGTGGCCAGGGCCAGGCGGCGGCCCTGCTGTTCGCCCGCGCCGGCGCGACCGTGCTGGCGACCGACGTCGATGCCGCGGCCGTCGACGCAACGCGCGCACTCGCCGCGGCCGAGGGGCTCGCCGTCCACATCGCGCTGCTCGACGTCACCGACCAGGCCGCTGCCGCGAAGTGGGTCGACGATGCAGCGGCCGCCCACGGTGGCATCGACATCCTCTACAACAACGCGGCGCGCACGCACTTCGCCCCGGTCGGCGAAATGACGCTCGAACAATGGCGCGACACCCTGCGCCACGAACTCGACATCGTCTTCATCCCGACGCGGGCAGCGTGGGCGCACATGGTGCGCCGTGGCGGCGGCAGCATCATCAATATCGCGTCGGTTTCCGGCA
>CAYXJM010000068.1:4308-6696 GCA_964465455.1 uncultured Klebsiella sp. | reverse complement strand
CCGGCAAGGGCGGCGTGATCGGCTTCACGAGGCAACTGGCGATCGAGGGCGCTCCGCACTGGATCAGGGCCAACACGATCTCGCCGGGACCGATCGTGACGCCGGCGACCCGTGTGGGCCTGCAGATGAGCCCGGAGTTCGCAAGACAGTTCACGGGCTGGCCGATGCTCGCGCGCACCGGCACGCCGATCGACGTGGCCTTCGCGGCCCTGTACCTGGCGTCCGACGAGGCCTCTTTCGTCACGGGCGCCAATCTCACCGTCGACGGCGGCATGACCGCCAAGTCCGGCTTCACGCCACACTGAACGCCGCGCGGCGAAGGAAGCGTCCATGCAGATCCCCACTGTCGGCACGTTCCGGTTCATCAACGGCGTCCGCCGGCACGGCTTTCTCGACTTCGTCGGGCAGCAGTGGCGCAGCAACGGCGACCTGTTCCAGGTGCGACTGGGAGGCCGCCCGCGCATCTTCGCCATGCATCCCGACGTCGTGGAGCGGGTCAACGTCAGCCACCGGCACAACTACGACAAGCGCGCGAGTTACGAGCCGATGCGCAAGTACCTGCTCGGCGACGGCCTCGTCGCGAGCACCGGGGACCTGTGGCGCCGCCAGCGCCGCCTGCTCGCGCCCTTCTACCAGCCCAGGGGGGTGCAGGCCTACGCCGGACTGATGCTGCGCGACGGCGCGCGCCTCGCCGAGCACTGGCAGCGCCTCGCCGCCGGCGACGCCGAGGTCGACATGTTCGAGGAGATGACCAACGTCTCCGCCTCAATCATCCTGGGCGCGATGTTCAGCACCGAGACGATGGAGGACATCCACCGCATCAAGGCCGCGGTGGAAACGATGCTGTCGTTCACCGAGGTGCGGATGCGCGGCGTGGCGCCGCCGCACTGGCTTCCCACTCCGGCGAACCGCAGGTACCGCGCCGCCCGCGCGCTGGTGAATCGCTCGGTCTACTCGCTCATTGCCGAGCGACGCGCCACGGGCGAGGCCACGTGGCCCGACGACCTGCTCGCCCGCCTCATGCGCTCGCGCGACGAGGACACCGGCGCGGCGATGCCGGAGAGCCTGCTGCTCGACGAATCCGTCACCACTTTTGTCGCGGGACACGAAACCACCGCGCGCACCCTGAGCTTCGCGTGGTACGCGCTGGCGAGGAACCCGGCGGCGGCCGCGAAGCTCCACGAGGAGCTCGACCGCGTGCTCGGCGGCAAGCCGCCGACGGTGGAGCAGCTGCAGCAACTCCCGTACACGCTGCAGGTCGTGAAGGAGGTGATGCGACTCTACCCGGCGGTGCCGTTCTACGCCCGCGATGCCGTCGCGCCGGACCAGGTCTCGGGCGTCGACGTCAGTCCCGGCGCGTCGGTCATGCTGTCGCCCTACTTCACGCACCGCCATCCCGGCTTCTGGGACGACCCGGAGACCTTCGATCCCGGGCGCTGGACGCGCGAGGCGGAGGCCGCCCGTCATGCCTATGCGTACCACCCCTTCGCCGCCGGTCCACGCGTCTGCATCGGCAACACCTTCGCCATGCTCGAGACCAGGCTGCTGCTGGTGATGCTGGCGCAGCACTTCGCGCCAAAGCTGCGTGCCGGCCTGCACCCGCGCTTCGAGATGCAGGGTGCGCTCGGCATCGTCGGCGGGCTGCCGATGACGATCGCGGCGCGCTGAGCGTGGTGAGCGGGAATCGGCGCGGCAAAGACAGACAGGCTTCTGGCAGGGACATTCTTCGGATGAACAGGCACCCGACGGCAAACGGCAGTTCGACGCAGCAGTCGCGCGTGGCGCGGACGATCCGCCTGCGCCTCGGGGCGACGCGCTGGTTCATCGCAGCGCGCGTGATACCGGCGGCTTTCGCGCTCTGCGGTGCGAGTTCCACCATGGCAGACGGCGGTGTTGCCGCCGCCATCGCACCGGGCGCGGCGCTGACACGGGCGGAGAGCGGCCACTACGTCTCGCCGGTCACGGTGAACGGCGGCGGACCCTTCGACTTCGTGGTCGACACCGGTGCCGAGGGCTGCGCCGTCTACCAGCAATTCGCGGACGAACGAGGACTGCCACTTGCCGGCGAGGAGTCACTGCAGGGCCAGACGGGCACCACCACGATCCGGCTGGCACGGGTGGACAGCATCGTCACCGCGGGCGTGAGCGCAGGCCCCTTGTCCTGCGCAGTGTTGCCGCCCCGGCGTGACGGCGCCCGGCTGGACGGCATCGTGGGTCTCGATTCGATGAAGCCATACGCCGTGCTGTTCGACACCGCGAAGTCCAGGCTCGCGTTCTACGCCTCCGGCGTGAAGCCGGCGGATTGTCTCGGCGCCGGCTACGTCGCGATCGCGGCCAGGCACCTCGACAGCACCCTGCTCGCCTTCGCGGTGAGCATCAATGGCGCGA
>CAYXJM010000068.1:1509-4208 GCA_964465455.1 uncultured Klebsiella sp. | reverse complement strand
GCGCGCGGGTAACGCTCAACCCCTACAGCCCGAAGCGCTCGCGCAGGAATTCCGCGACGCCGTCCTCGTCGTGGTGCCCGATGATCGCGGTCGCGGCGGCCTTCACCACGGGCTTGGCGTTGCTCGGCGCATAGCACTCGTCGGCCATCGCGAACATGCTGAGGTCGTTGTTGCTGTCACCGAAGCAGATCACGCGGCTGGCGCCGAGGTCGCGCTTCAGCTGCAGGATCGCCCCGCCCTTGCTCGCCTCGCTGTGATGGATGTCGATCCAGCCGAGGTGTTCCCCCTCGAGCGCGTGGCCGGCATAGGCCACCAGGTGTTCCTCCTCGTTGATGCGCTGCTCGATGCTCTCGATCACCGCCAGCGGACCGATCGCGCTGACGTTCGTGATGTCGGCGCTCGCGGGGAGCTCCGCGACGGGCCGCACATCGACGCTGCCCTCCTTGCGGTAGTAGCCGACCAGTCGTTCCTCGACGGCATTGCGCAGTGGCGCGTGGTAGACGGCGTGCCTGTCGCCGGGCTCGAGCGCGAAGATGAAGGGCGTGACGTGCTCGGCCATCACCGCCTCCAGCACGTGCCGGATCTCGTCCAGCGCCAGGATGCTCGCGTGGCTGTAGTGCTCCGACTCCGGGTTCCAGATCATCACGCCGTTCTGCAGCACGTGGGGCAGGCGGAATCCGTGGCCGGCGAGTATCGCCCGCGAGCCGTGCAGCATCCGGCCCGTGGCCACCGTGTACGCGATGCCGCGCTCGGACAGCAGGCGCAGCGTCTCGGCCGTGCGCGGGGACAGCGCCGAACGCCGGTTCAGCAGCGTCCCGTCCAGGTCGAAGACCACGAGCTCCATGCGCCGTCAGGTCCCGGGCGTTGCGAGCCGCAGCAGCATCTGCGCGACTGCCTCGGGCTCGGTGATCATCAGGTCGTGACCGGTGTCGATGTCCCAGACGCGGCCATCCGCTGCCGCGCGCAGTTTTTCGAGATCCCGCCCCGGCAGGCTCGCGGTGCAGACGATGTGGGTCTGCGGGATCCTCGCCAGCGCCTCCTCGTTGCCGAGCTGCAGCTTCTGCTCGAAGCACTTCCACGGGTGGGGCGTCAGCTTGAGTTCCATCCACGCCGCCTGCTCCGGGTCCGTGACGCCGTAGATCTCGAGGAACTCGCGGTCCGGATAGAGCACCATCTCGATGCCATCGACGATCCGTCCCGCGGAACGCGCGAGCAGCATCAGCGGCCCCGCCACGTCGACGAGCGACTGGCCGTTGGCGGGCGTCGCCGCGTCGAGATAGACGAGATGCCCGATGCGGTCGGGCACGCGGTCGGCGACGCCGGTGATCACCATCCCGCCGTAGCTGTGCCCGACCAGCACGACGTCCGCCAGGTCCTCGAACTGCAGCACGTTGACGATGTCGGTGACGTGGAAGTCGAGGTCGATGTCCGGCCGCAGCAGGTGCTCGCGCTCGCCGAGCCCGGTCAGGGTCGGCGTGTACACCTCCTGTCCGTGCGCGCGCATGATGCGGGCGAGCCGCTGGTAGCACCAGCCGCCATGGCCGCCGCCGTGCACCAGGACGTATGTCCTCACCGCCCGTCTCCTGTTCGTCGATCCGTGCGCCCGCGCGCCCCGAGCGCGGGAGCGAGCTCGGCGAGATAGGCCCGGTGCAGCGCGAGCCACAGCACCACGGGCGTCACCATGGGCAGCAGCAGCGAGCCGAACTGGTAGGCCAGCGCGACGCTGCTGCGCTCCGCCGTGCCCCAGTGCTGCTGCGCCACGAAGACGGATCCCACGTCGAAAGCCAGCGTCTTCAGGACTGTCGCGAGCATCGAGGCCACTTCGACCACGAGCAATATGCCGAGTCCCGCGGGCAGGCGCCACCACCGCCGTGGCGGTGGCGTGGCCAGCGCCAGCGCCGCGAACACGGGCAGCGAGTAGCTGTAACTGAGCGGATTGCTGAGAAAGCCGAGATTCTCCCCGGGCGGCGGGTTGCTCACGAGCCGCCCCGCCACTTCCCCGAAGTGCGTGACGAGCAGGAGCTCCCCGCCCTGCAAGCGCAACTGCGCGACCGCCTCGGGCATCCAGGCGCGGAGGATCAGTTCCGAGAGCCACACGACCGGCGCGAGGTGCGACGCAGCCGTGAAGTACCAGAGCGCGAACGCTGGCGGAAGCCAGATCAGCACCCGCGCTATGAACGCGCGCAGCGACGCTTCAGCCGGCACGATCGGACGCACCTGCGCGGCAACTGCCGGGGCCTTCACGCACTGGTCGCCTCCGCCCGCGGTTCCGGCGGCAGGAAATGGGCCCACACCAGGAACACCACCAGCGCGTCCAGGATGATCAGCGCCTGCCACACGTAGAGGTGGGCCCACTCGAATATCTCGCGGTCCCACAGGCCGAGGTAGAACAGGCTGATGATCCGCACCAGGTTGAGCGCCTGGATGGCCACGAAGCCCGCCAGCAGCCCCTTGATCTTGTACGCTATCGGCGCGCGCACGGCGATGATGGCGGCCAGCAGCACGATCATGGCCTCGACGCCGTTGCAGCCGGGCTCGATGGACACGCCGAACGGCTTCACGGTACTGGCGATGACCTTGCCGGACACGGCGATCTCGTCGTCGAACAGGCGCATCAGCCAGCCGCTGGCATCGGCCAGCAGCGCGGTCCACGGCAACACCACGTGACGCTGCACGGGCTGCAGCATCTCGATGGCGAA
>CAYXJM010000068.1:0-1409 GCA_964465455.1 uncultured Klebsiella sp. | reverse complement strand
TCTCCGGCAAGGAGTGCGAGCATGGCAACACCGTCTCCCCCGCCCCTCGGCGCATCTGCCACGCCGGACTCCGCCCCGCCGCGTGCGCCCACCCGCGTCGAGCGCGATTCGCTCGGCCCCGTCGAGGTTCCCGCCGGGCGCCTGTGGGGCGCGCAGACGCAACGCGCGCTGGCGTACTTCGCGATCTCGACCGAGCGCATGCCGGCCGAGATGCTGCGCGCGCTCGCCACGATCAAGTGCGCCTGCGCCAGGGTGAACCGCGAGCTGGGGCTGCTCCCCCCCGAACTGGCCGGCGCGATCATCGCCGCCGGCCAGGAGGTCCTGGCCGGCCGCCACGTGGAGGAGTTTCCCGTGTCGCTGTGGCAGACGGGCTCGGGCACCCAGAGCAACATGAACGTGAACGAGGTGCTGGCCAATCGCGCCTCCGAGCTGCTGGGCGGCGAGCGCGGCCCGAACCGCCTGGTGCACCCGAACGACCACGTGAACCTCGGGCAGTCCTCCAACGACGTGATCCCGACGGCCATGCACCTGGCCGCCGCGACCGCGATCAGCACCGCGCTGCTGCCCGCGCTGGCGCAACTGCGCGCGAGCCTCGCGGACAGGAGCCGGGCATTCGCCGGCATCGTCAAGATCGGGCGCACGCACCTGCAGGACGCCACGCCGCTCACGCTGGGCCAGGAGCTCTCCGGCTACGTGGCGCAGCTCGCGCACGCCGAGTCGCTGATCTCGGCCACCATGAGCTCGCTGTACCCCCTGGCGATCGGCGGTACCGCCGTCGGCCCCGGGCTCAACACCCACCCCGAGTTCGGCAGCCGCGTCGCCCGCGAGCTCGCCTCGCTCACGCAACTCCCCTTCGTCAGCGCCCCGAACAAGTTCGCCGCGCTCGCCGCGCACGACGGCATCGTCGCGATGCACGGCGCGCTGCGCACGCTGGCCGCGGCACTGACGAAGATCGCCAACGACATCCGCTGGCTGGCCTCCGGCCCGCGCTCGGGCCTCGGCGAGCTCAGCCTTCCGGCCAACGAGCCCGGCAGCTCGATCATGCCGGGCAAGGTGAACCCGACGCAGTGCGAGGCCCTGACCATGATCTGCTGCCAAGTGATGGGCAACGACGTGACCGTCGGGCTCGGCGGCGCATCGGGCGCCTTCGAGCTCAACGTCTTCAAGCCGGTGATCGCCCACGCCCTGCTGCAGAGCATCCGCCTGCTGGCCGACGGCATGCGCAGTTTCGAGCGCCACTGCGTGCGCGGCATCGAGGCCGAGCGCGGACGCATCGCGGACCTGGTCGAGCGCTCGCTGATGCTGGTGACCGCGCTGACGCCGCTGATCGGCTACGACCACGCCGCCGAGATCGCGCGCCACGCGCACCGCGAGGGATGCACGCTGCGCGAAGCGGCGCTGGCGCTCGG
>CAYXJM010000067.1:0-10129 GCA_964465455.1 uncultured Klebsiella sp. | reverse complement strand
GCAGGAACACGGGGAAATCGCGGCCGACCTGGCGATAGCCGAGCGCGAGCATCTGTTCGCGGCTGCCGCCCACGACGACCCAGTCCCGCTCGCCGCGCGGGAGGCCGAGCATGCGGTCGCGCACCG
The DNA here is from genome assembly GCA_964465455.1 of uncultured Klebsiella sp. Lineage (GTDB taxonomy): Bacteria > Pseudomonadota > Gammaproteobacteria > Pseudomonadales > UBA5518 > UBA5518. The sequence goes on along the minus strand of CAYXJM010000067.1, from coordinate 10,003 downwards.
CGCCGCCGACGAGAAAGATTTGCACCGTGTTTGCCGAGGGGCTGCGTTGGCGCCAGTTTAGCGCGTGAGCCGCATCATGGGCGTTCAGCAGTCGCAATGGAACAGCGCGCCGTCCTCGAGCCGCATGGCGCGCAACCGGCCGCCCCACACGCAGCCGGTGTCCAGGGCGTGCACGCCGGGCCGGTCCGCGCGACCCTCCAGTGCGGCCCAGTGGCCGAATACGACCGGGACGCCGGCACTGCGCCTGTGCGCGTGCGCATACCATGGCGCGAAGCCGGGGTTGGCATCGGCCGGCGGGCTCTTGTTGTCGAGATCCAGCTTGCCGTCGGCAGCGCAGAAGCGCATGCGCGTGAGGTAGTTCGTGATCAGCCGCAGCCGCTCGAAACCCTCGAGCCGATCGTCCCAGGTGTCGGGGAAATTGCCGTACATGTGGTGCAGGAAGTCGCGGTAGTGCGGCCCCTGCAGCGTGCGTTCCACTTCGCGGGCGCGCGCGAGGGTGTCCTCGACGCTCCATTGCGGCGGTATGCCCGCGTGCACCATGACATGCGCAAACTCCTCGCCGCGGTACGCCAGCGGTTGTCGGCGCAGCCAGTCGAGCAGCTCCCCGCGATCGGGGGCCTCGAGAATCGCGCCGAGCGAATCCTTGCGCAGCGCCTTGCGCACGCCCTCCGACACCGCGAGCAGGTGCAGGTCGTGGTTGCCGAGCACGGTCACGGCGCGCTCGCCGAGCGCGCGAACGAATCGCAGCACCTGCAGCGACTCCGGGCCGCGGTTGACGAGGTCGCCGGCGAACCACAGCCGGTCCGCCCCCGGATCGAAGCCGAACGCCTCGAGCAGCCGCATCAGCGGCTCGTGACAGCCCTGCACGTCGCCGATCGCGTAAGTTGCCATCAGCCGGTTCCGTCCGACGAGCCGGCCGCGGCATCGCCCAGGGTGACGAACTCGCGCACCGTGAGCGTTTCCGGGCGCCGGCCAGGGTCGATGCCGAGCCGTTCGAGCGTCGCGGCGTCGAGCAGCCCCGACACGGCGTTGCGCAGGGTCTTGCGGCGCTGGCCGAAGGCCTGGCGCACCACCTGTTCCAGCATGCGGTAGTTCCGCGCCTTTCCATGCGGCCAGGGCCGGGGCAGCAGGCGCACGACCGCCGAGACCACGCGCGGCGACGGATGGAAAGCCCCGGGGGGCACCTCGAACAGGGGCTCGACCGCGCAGCGATACTGCACCATGACGCTGAGCCGGCCGTAATCGGCGCATCCGGGCTCCGCGCCGAGCCGCTCGACCACCTCGCGCTGCAGCATGAAGTGCATGTCGCGCACGCATTCCGACTGTTCGAGCAGGTGGAACAGCAGTGGCGTGGAGATGTTGTACGGCAGGTTGCCCACGACGCGCAGCGCGCCCCCCGGCGGGGCGAGTGCACGGAAGTCGAAGTCGAGCGCGTCGGCGGCATGCACGCTGAGGCGCTCGTCTTCGCGCCGGCGCCAGAGGGCGACCAGGTCGCGGTCGAGCTCGACCACGTGCAGCCGCGCGCCGCTGCGGATCAAGGGTTCGGTGAGCGCGCCGTGGCCCGGGCCGATCTCCGCGATGGTGTCCTCCGGGCGGGCGTCGATCGCGTGCATGATGCGGTCGATCACGTGACGATCGGTCAGGAAGTTCTGCCCGAAACGCTTGCGCGGACGGTGTCCGCCCCCGGCGGCCCCCATCAGCCGCGCTCCGCCGCGCGCAGGGCCGCGCTCCGGCTGGCCATTTCCCGCGCCGTCTGCAGCGCGAAGCGCAGGCTGCCGGTATCCGCCTTGCCCGTGCCCGCGAGGTCCAGCGCCGTGCCGTGGTCGACCGAGGTGCGGATGATCGGCAGCCCGAGCGTGATGTTCACCGCCTGGCCGAAGCCCTTGTACTTCAGCACCGGCAGGCCCTGGTCGTGGTACATCGCGAGCACGGCGTCGGCGCCCTCGAGATGGCGCGGCGTGAACAGGGTGTCGGCGGGAAGGGGACCGCTCAGTCTCATGCCTTCGGCGCGCAGCCGCTCGAGGCAGGGGATGATCACGTCGATCTCCTCGCGCCCGAGGTGGCCACCTTCGCCCGCGTGCGGGTTCAGTCCCGCGACCAGCACGTGCGGGTCGCCGATGCCGAAATGCCGTCGCAGGTCGCCGTGCAGGATACGCAGGACCTGTTCCAGTGATTGCGGGGTGACGTGGTCGCAGACCTCGCGCAACGGCAGGTGCGTGGTCGCCAGCGCCACGCGCAGGCCGGGCGTCGCGAGCATCATGACCACGCGCGGGGTGCCGGTGGCGGCGGCGAGGAACTCGGTGTGGCCGCTGAACGGCACGCCGGCCTCGTTGATGATTCCCTTGTGCACAGGGCCCGTGACCAGCCCCGCCACGCGCCCCTCCGTGCATGCGGCGACGGCGGCGTCGAGCGTCGCCAGCACATAGCGGGCGTTGGCCTTGTCGAGCGTACCGGGGACGGCGGGGCGCGCGAGCGTGACCGGCAGCACGCGCAGCGCGCCCGGCGGCGCGGGCAGCGGGTCGGGCGGAAGGATGTCCAGCGGCAGTGCCAGCGCCCGCGCGCGCTCGCGCAACAGCTGCGGGTCGGCGATCGCGATCACCCCGCAGTCGAAGCCCTGCTGGGCCAGCATCACCAGCAGGTCGGGGCCGATGCCCGCCGGTTCGCCCGGGGTCAGCGCGAGGACCGGCGCATCGGCACGGGCATCAGATCTTGATTTCGACAAAGGCCTCGTCCCGGATCTTCTGCAGCCAGGTGTTCAGCTCGTCCTCGTACTTCTGGCTGAACAGGATGTTGCGCGCCTGGTTGCGCCGCATCTCGTCGCTGAGGTCCTGCGTGCGGCGGTCCTCGACCTGCAGGATGTGCCAGCCGAAGCTGCTGCGCACCGGCGCACTGATCTCGCCGGCTGCCGTCTGGTTCATGGCCTGCTCGAATTCGGGCACCATCTGCCCGGGCGAGGTCCAGCCGAGCTCGCCGCCTTCGCGTGCCGAGCCGATGTCTTCGGAATAGTCGCGGGCGAGCTTGGCGAAGTCCTCGCCCGCGAGCGCGCGCTCGCGCAGTTGCGCGGCGAGCTGCTGTGCCTGCGCGTCGCTGCGGACCTCCGAAGGCTTGATCAGGATGTGGCGCACGCGCGTCTGCTGGGTCATCTGCCCGCTGCCGCCGCGCTTCTCGAACAGCTTGACCAGGTGCAGGCCGCTGGCGCTGCGCACCGGCGCGGAAATCTCGCCGGTCGCGAGCGCGGGAACGGCGTCCATGAACACGCTGGGCAAGTCGCCGGCGAGGCGCCAGCCGAGGTCGCCGCCGGTGAACGCATAGGGAGTCTTTTCGGGCGTGCGCATGAAGCGTTCGAATGCGTTGCCGGACGCCAGCCGCGAGCGCAGCCCTTCCATGTACGCCATCGCGGCGCGCTCCTGCTCCATCGTGGCGTCCTTCGGCAGCGGCAGCAGCAGGTGGCCGATGTGGTAGACGGCCGCGGTGCGCTTCTGGCCTTCCTCGGAGGCGAGGTAATCGTCGACCTCCTGCTCGGTCACCTGCACGCGGTTGCGCACGTTGCCCTGCTGCACGCGCGAGAGGATCATTTCCTGGCGCACCTGCTCGCGCACGGCGGCGTAGGAACCGCCCTCGGCCTCGATCTGGGCGCGGAACTGCTCCAGCGTCACGCCGTTCTGGCGCGCCATGTTCGTGAGGGCCTCGTTCAGCTGGTCGTCGCTGATGCGCACGCCGGCTCGCTCGCCCATGCGCAACTGGATGCGCTCGAGGATCAGGCGGTCGAGCACCTGGCGCGCCAGCACTTCCTGCGGCGGCATCTCGACCTTCTGCCGCTGGAGGTTCTCGGTGACCTGGCGCAGCCGGTCCTGGTATTCGCTCGCGAGAATGACGTCGTCGTCGACGATGGCGACGACCCGCTCCAGCTGCCGGGTCTGCGCCAGCGCGCCCCCGGCCAGGGCGCAGCAGCACAGCACGATCACCGCGGCAGCGCTGCGCCACCAGCGTCCCGTTACAGTCGAATCAATACGCAAGGCCGTCTTCCTCCAGTTTGCTGCCGAAGCCGAAAATGCTGTCCTGCAACAGCTGGTCGATGTTCTTGCCGAGGCCGCCGAGGCCGCGCAGCACGAACTGCAGGTAGAAGCCGTAGTCCCGGCCCTGGTCCCAGTTCACGCCTTCCTGGTACACCATCCGCACCGACCAGCAGCAGGAACTGTATTCGAGCCCGGCCAGTTCCTCGAGACTGTAGTCGTTGGTGAAATCGTACTGGTAGCGCGTGAACACCTTCCAGCGGTCGCTGACGGGCAGCACGGCCGAGAAGTCGGCCTGGTCGATCGTCTCGCTGATCGGGTTGCCGAAGATGTCGAAGGCGGTCTGTTCGCGACGGTAGCGATAGCCCACGTTCACGATCGTCTGCGCGTCGGGCGTCCAGTGCGCCAGCACGCCGCCTTCGTTCACCTGGCCGCGGTGCGTGTCCCAGAGCGTGGTCCCGGTCACCGACATGCCGCGCCGCGGCTGGACCTGCACTTCCGCGGCAATCTCCGAGCTCGACACGGTCTGCGCTTCCTCGACCCAGGCGTTGCGTCCGGTGTCCGACGACGGCACGCGGGTGCGGCAGCTGGGCTGAGACTGCGCCCGCGGCGTGTCGCAGACGGTCACGCGGCGGTCCTCGAAATAGAAGATCTGGCCGACGCTGGCGGTCACGCGCTCCATGCCATTCTCGTCGTCGATCAGGCGCGACGTGACGCTGAGCGAGGCCTGGTTGGCGTCGGCAATGCGGTCGTGGCCGCTGAAACGCGTGGTGCGGAAGAGCTGGCTGAAGCTGAAGGTGAGGTCGGAGGAGTCGAAGTTCGGCAGGTCGCTGTGATCCTCGCGGTCCACCCACAGGTAGAAAGCCCGGGGCTCCAGCGTCTGCAGGAAGTCGGTGCCGAAGAGGCGCGTGTTCCGTTCGAGGAAATAGCCCGCATCGAGGTTCGCCATCGCGGCGCCGACCGAGGGCGATTCGTCCCCCGGCAGCGTGAGGCTTTCGTCCAGGTTGTAGCTGATCGACTGGTAGCCCACCGCCGGCCGCACGAAGGCCGCCGCCCACTGCATCGGGTAGGCGAGCCGTGGTTCCACGTACAGGCGCTGCCCGGTCAGCTCGGCGGGATCCTTGTGCTCGAAGACCGAGAACTCGGTGGTGAGCGAGTAGTCGAGCGCGAATGGCTTGCCGCTGAACGGGCGGTTCAGGTCGAGACGCGGCAGGATCTTGTAGGGTTCGGCGAGCGCGCGATCGAGCAGTTGGTACTGCTGGGCCTTGGCGCCGAGGAGCCAGTTGTCGGCCAGCCGGTAGACGACCTGACCCTCCTGCGGCAGGTGGGTCGAGCGCTGTACCTCCAGCCCCGTCGAGCTCAGGTGGCGCAGGTAGTCCTCGTCGCTCACCTCGGTGTAGCTGATCCGTGTCTGCACGCGTTCGAACGGTGCCCCCGTGTGTTCGAGGCTGGTGAGCCAGCGATCCTCGTCGGCGACATTGTCGTCGGGCAGGATGGCGCCGCTGGCGACCCAGTAGCTCCAGCGGTTCAGGTAGCGGAACTCCCCGCCGATCATCGGGCCGCGATCGTTGGTGTAGCGCGGCAGCAGCGTCGCGTCGTAGTTGGGCGCGAGGTTGAAATAGTACGGCGTGGTGACGTCCAGGCCGTTTTTCGAGGAATTCGTGAACGAGGGCCAGAGCAGGCCGCTCATGCGCCGGTCGTCCACCGGGAAGCGCAGGTAGGGCGTGTACAGGACCGGAATGCCGGTCACTTCCAGCCGCGCGTTGCGTGCGGTGCCCTGGCCTGTTTCGCGGTCCACGTGCAACGATTCGGCCGCGAGCTGCCAGTCGTCGTGCCCAGGCTCGCACTGCGTGTAGACGCTCTCCTCGAACTCGAGGGTGCGGTCGACGTTGCGCCGCACCAGTTTCGCCTCGCCGCGCGTGTGCTCCTCGTGCATGACGAAGCGCGCGTCCCTGAGTTCGCCCGCGTTCTGCGCCGTATCGAGCGAGGCCGACTCGCCGCGCACCAGCAGGCCGGGTTCGCGGTACTGCACGTCGCCCTCGATGTCGACCCGGTTCTGCTCGCGGTAATAGGTGGCGCGATCGGCGCGCAGGCGCCGGTCGTCCTGGCGCAGCGTCACGTTGCCCGCAAAGCGCGCGATCTCGGGGTCCTGCAGCAGTTCGGTTTCGTCGGATGAGGCATGGATCGTGCCGATCACCGCGCCGCCCGCGGCGGGCGCCTCCATCGGCGGTTCGACGTACGCGCCCCGGCATTGCGGTCCCGCGGCGGCGACCTGCTGCGGGCTCAGGCGGCGCAGCGGCACCCAGTCCATCGTTTCGGCCAGCCGGTCCGCCGCCTCCAGCCCCGCATCCGGTTCCTGCGGCGATGCCTCCGCCGGCCGTTCGCGCGCGGCCGCGGCAACCGCCACGGGTGTGGTCCCGGCGCCGCCCGGCACGGCGGGCGCGGGGGCGCTGCCGGTCGCGCGTCCGGCCTCCGGCTCGCCTGGCTCGCCTGGCGCCTGCGCCGCGGGTTGCGGTGCCGCCGCCGGCGTTGTTGCGCCGGCGGACTTCACCTGCGGCGCAGCGGTGCAGTCCCAGCTGCCCGAGGCGGTGCCCCGGCACTGCCAATCCCCGCTCTCGGCAGCGGCGGCATGCAGCACCGCGGCGCTCGCCAGCCCCGCCACGACGCGGGAAAGAAAAGATACGGGCTTGCTCTGCATTCCGTCGAAGTCCGGGCCTCGGGTTGGATTGGCTGCGCAGGGTGGGGCGCGCCGCCAACGGGTTCGGCGTCCCGGCATGCATGACCGGCCTGCCGGCGCTGAGCGGATTGCCGCCCGGTCAGGCTCCGCGGATCTTTTCAGCTCCGGGGAAGCGTGGATAATGCACGACGCTCTGGCCGAGGGCCGCATTATAGCGGCATCGCGTCACGAGGATCGACTGGGGGCCCGCTGTTTGTGCGGCGTCGTCGCCCTCCCGCAGTGCCTTGACCGGAATTCGTGATGGATGCGTTGTTGCAGTGGTGTTCGGGGCTGGTCGAGCCGGCGGCGGGACAAGTCCTCAGCCTGTCCGCGGTGGCGGGCGACGCGAGCTTCCGGCGCTACTACCGCCTGAGCGGCTGCGAACCGACGCGGATCGCCGTCTTCGCGCCACCCGACAAGGAGCGCAACCTCGAGTTCACGCGGATCGCCGCGATGCTGCGCGAGGCGGGCGTGTGCGCACCCGAGGTGCTGGCCCACGACCGCGCCAACGGCTTCCTGCTGCTGAGCGATTTCGGCGACACCCTGCTGCTGGGCGCGCTCGACGCGGGCAGCGTCGACGCCCTCTACGCGCGCGCGCTGGACACGCTCGTGCACATCCAGGCCGCCGCCACCGCGCGCGACGGCTGGCAGCTGCCGGCCTATTCCGAGGCGCTGCTGCTGCAGGAGATGGAACTGTTCCCCGCCTGGTATCTGGAGGGCCTGCTCGGGATCACGCTCGACGCGACGGAAAAGTCCCTGCTGCAGGGGCTGTTCGCGCGCCTCGTCGCTAGCGCGCGCGAGCAGCCGCAGGTGTTCGTGCACCGCGACTACCATTCGCGCAACCTCATGCTGCTGTCCGACGGCGCGATCGGCGTGATCGACTTCCAGGATGCCGTCACCGGCCCCGTCACCTACGACCTCGTGTCGCTGCTGCGCGACTGCTACGTCGAGTGGCCCGCCTCGCGGGTCGATGCCTGGGCGGCGTCGTTCGCCTCGCGTGCGGTCGCCGCGGGTTCGATGCGGCCGGTGCCCGCGGACACGTTCCGGCGCTGGTTTGACTGGATGGGCCTGCAGCGGCACATCAAGGTGCTCGGCATCTTCGCCAGGCTCTGGCTGCGCGACGGCAAGCCCGGCTACCTTCGCGACCTGCCGCTGGTCATGCGCTACACGCTGGACGTCGCGGGCGCCTATCCGGAGACGGCGGCATTCGCGCAGTGGTTCCGCACCCGCGTGCAGCCGCTCGCGCAAGCCCGGGAGTGGTACCGCGCACGATGAAGGCGATGCTCCTCGCCGCGGGCCTGGGCACGCGGCTTCGCCCGCTCACCGCGACGCTGCCGAAGCCGCTGCTGCCGCTCGCCGGCAAGCCGATGATCGTCCACCACATCGAGAGGCTGGCCGCGGCCGGCGTCAGGGAACTGGTGATCAATGTGTCCTGGCTCGGCGCGCTGGTCGAGGCGGAGCTCGGCGACGGGGCGGCTTTCGGCGTGACCATCCGCTACAGCCGCGAGCCCGACGGTCCGCTCGATACCGGCGGCGGCATCCGTCGCGCGCTGCCGCTGCTCGGCGCGCAGCCCTTCCTGCTGGTGGCGGGCGACATCTGGAGCGACTACCCGCTCGCGCGGCTCGCGGGCTGCACGCTCGGCGCGGGCGAACTGGGGCGGCTGGTGCTGGTGCCGAATCCGCCGCAGCACAGCGCCGGGGATTTCAGCCTCGACGACGCGGGCCGGGTGGGCACGGCGGCGGGGCGACGCTGCACCTACGCGGGCATCTCCCTGCTCTCGCCGCGGCTGCTCGACGGCTGGAACGACACCGTGTTCCCGTTGCGCGAGCCGCTGCGCGCGGCGGCGGGCCGGGGTGCGCTCCGCGGTGAGCTCTGGACCGGCGACTGGGAAGACGTGGGCACGCCCGAGCGCTACGAGGAGCTCAACCGCCGTCTGGCGCGTCGTCCGGCGCCCGCAGCAACGTAGTCAGCCAGCCCCGCAGGCGCCGCGTCAGCGCGCGCTCGCCGGAGTCGGGCGACCAGCCTGCGGTTTCCAGCGTGAGCTGGCGGTAGTCCTGCAGTTGCCGGGCCAGCGCCTGCTCGCGGCGCAGCCGGCCCTGTTCGCGGCTCGCCGCCGGATCCAGCACTTCCAGCACCGGCCGCTCGAGGCCCCTGGGCCACTCGAGCGCGAGACCCGGCAGCGCGACCGGCTCGAGCAGGGCGGCCGCGCGCACCGCGCCGGGAGCGCTCGCCATGCCCCGGGTCAGCACGGCCGCCGCGCTGCCCTCGGCTACCAGCACCAGCGGGCGCCCCTCGGCCGCGGCAGCGGCCGTCGCGGCGATGAGGCGCGCCTGGCAGCGCGTCGCCCACTGTTCCAGCGCCTGGGCGCGCCGGGCGTCGAGCCCTGCCTCGGTTCCTGCCGCCGCCGGGGCCGCGCCGACCGCGGCCGGTGCGACGTCGGCGGGTGGCGCCGCCGCGGCCTGCGCGGCGGCATCGAGCTTCCCGGACTGCACGCGCGGTGGCGGTTCCAGTGTCAGCAGCCACGTGGCCCAGCCGAGCGCGGGCATGGTCTGGCGGATCTGCTCCAGCCCCGCGGCCGAGGTCGGGTGACTGCCGTCGCCCGGAATCAGCAGCAGCGTGCCCTGCGCGTCCGGTCCCAGCGCCGGGCTCACGAACACGGCGAATTCGACGCCATCGGCCTTGAGCACGCGCTGCTCCGCGGAGAGCGCGGCCCCCAGTGCCGCGAGGTCCGCCCCGGCGGCGGGGCCGGGCGCCGGCGGCGGAGCGGCTGGCGCGGCGGGCGGGTCCGCCGCCGGCGCCTGCGATTGCGCCGCCGTGCCGGCCGCAGCCGCCAGCGCGAGAGCGGAGAGCAGGAGCCGGAGCAGGGGGGCGATGCGGCGCATGGGCTGCAGTATAGCTACAGCGGCGGCGACCCCGGCGCGGGAATCCGCCGCCTTCATCCGGTACAATCGCCGCCCTTCCCAGCGCCTGCGGACGACTCGCGATGAACGATTTCCAGATTGCCCCCTCGATCCTGTCGGCCGACTTCGCGCGCCTCGGCGAGGAAGTGGACGCGGTGCTCGCGGCCGGCGCGGACATCGTGCATTTCGACGTCATGGACAACCACTACGTGCCGAACCTGACGATCGGCCCGATGGTCTGCCGCGCGCTGCGCGATCACGGCGTCACCGCGCCGATCGACGTGCACCTGATGGTCACGCCGGTCGACGCGCTCGCCGCCGCCTTCGCCGAGGCGGGCGCCACCTACATCACCTTCCACCCCGATGCGAGCAC
>CAYXJM010000066.1:0-10152 GCA_964465455.1 uncultured Klebsiella sp. | reverse complement strand
GCGAGATTGATTCGTGGTTTGCGGAAACCGACGTCCTTGTCATCGGGTACGGTGGCGCCGGTGCCTGTGCGGCGCTCGAGGCGCATGCACACGGGGCAAAGGTGACCATTCTCGAGGTCGCCAGCGCAGGTGGCGGGACGACTGCGCTGTCAGGCGGTCAGATCTATCTCGGCGGCGGCACACCCATCCAGACAGCCTGCGGCTTTTCCGATGCGTGCGCGGACATGGAGGCATACATACGCCTGGCCGCGGGCGCCAACGCCGATCTCGAGAAGATTCGCGCCTATTGCGAAGGCAGTCTCGAGCATTTCGATTGGCTCGTCGCCCACGGGGTCGAGTTCAACCCCGAATACTATGGCGGCAAGCACACCAACACGCCCGAATACCAGTCGCTGGCCTACTCCGGTAATGAAAAGGGATATCGCGAGGCGCAGATTGCCCGTCCGGCGCCGCGTGCGCACAAGCCCAGGGCGTTCTGGGAGGACGGGGGCCGTACGCTGATGGCGACCTTGGCCAGGGCCGTCGAGCGCACTTCGATCATCGTGGAACTGGAAACGCGCGCGCTGACGCTCATCACCGAGGACGCGCGCGTTGTCGGCGCGTTGTGTCGCCAGAACGGCGAGATCCGCGCCTGGCGGGCTCGTTCCGGGGTCGTTCTCTGCTGTGGCGGTTTCATCATGAACCGCGAGATGGTGGCGAAATACGCGCCGCGCCTGAAGGACGCAACCCCGATCGGCAACCCCGCCGACACCGGTGCCGGCATCTTGATGGGCATGGGCGCCGGTGGTGCTGCCATCAACATGAACGAAGGTTTCATCTCGGTCATCTGGTACCCGTCGGGCGAGTTCTGCAAGGGGGTCTTCGTGAACGAGCAGGGCCAGCGCTTCATCAACGAGGACTGTTATCACGCGCGCGGCGCACATCATTGCCTGAATCAGTCCGGGCGCAAGGCGTTCATGGTGGTGGACAGCGAGATCTACACCGAGCCTCCGCTCTATTCGGCGGCGCCGGTGCTCGAGGTCGCCGAGACGTTCGAGGAACTCGAACGCGACGCCGGGTTTCCTGCGGGCACGCTCAGTGCAACGCTCGAAACCTACAATCGCTTCGCCGCTCAGCGCGAGGACCCGCTCTTTCACAAGAGCCCGGAGTTCCTGCGACCGCTCGACAAGCCGCCCTATGCGCTGCTGGATTTCTCGATCGACAGCGGCATCTACTACCCCGCCTTCACGTTGGGCGGACTGGACACCACGGTCGACGGCGCGGTGCGCACACCGACCGGAAACGTGGTGCCCGGCCTTTATGCCGCAGGCCGCAACACCGCGGGATTGCCGCGCGGCGGAGAGGGTTATGCGAGCGGACTTTCGGTGGGCGATGCCACGTTCTTCGGCCGATGGGCGGGCCGCGCGGCGGCCTTGCGAAAATAGCGCAGGACCTGCCCGATCGCACCGGCCTCGCTGCTATAGTCCGGCACCAGGCGCACTCGCGCCGATTTGCCCGCGAGAGAGGAGGACCGCACATGTGTGACCGGCACTACGAAGAAGACCTGGACAACTATCTGCGCAGGAACGGCCTCACGCGCCGGCGCTTCGGCGCGCTGGGCGTGGCCATGGGGCTGATGGCGATGCTGCCGCGCGCGGCGAACGCGCTGGACGTGATCGAGTCGGACGTCGAGGTGCCCACGCCCGACGGCGTCGCGGACTGCTACTTCGTGCACCCGGCGAGCGGCGCGCACGCCGGCGTGTTGCTGTGGCCCGACGCGCTCGGGCTCAGGCCGGCGTTCCGGCGCATGGGCCGGCGCCTCGCCGAATCGGGTCACGCGGTGCTGGTGGTCAATCCCTATTACCGCAAGCAGCGCGCGCCGGTGATCCCCGACGGCGCCACCTTCGCCGACCAGGCGACGCGCGACGTCGTGATGCCGCTGTACCAGTCACTGGACGCGACGACGCACGTGACCGACGCGAAGGCCTTCGTCGGCTGGCTCGACGCGCAGGCCGCGGTGGACGCGAAACGCAAGCTAGGCACCATGGGCTACTGCATGGGCGGTCCGATCACGATGCGCACCGCGGCTGCGCTGCCCGAACGCATCGGCGCCGCCGCCTCGTTCCACGGCGGCGGCCTCGTCACCGATCAGCCCGACAGCCCGCACCTGCTGGTGCCGCAGATGAAGGCGCGCTACCTGATCGCGATCGCCGAGAACGACGACGAGCGCGAGCCGCACGCGAAGGACGTGTTGCGGCAGGCCTTCGCGGCCGCCTCGCTGCCGGCCGAGATCGAGGTCTACGCCGGCGCGATGCACGGCTGGTGCCCGCCGGACTCGGCGGTCTACAACGAGGCGCAGGCCGAGAAGGCCTGGGGCCGGCTGCTGGCGCTGTTCGGGGAGGCCCTGGGCTGAGCCCGGATGGCGGGACGTCACGGATTGCAGTGCACGCAGTACTGCGGATCACAGTAGCCGCGATCCGCTCTCGCGCGGACGGCGCGGTGCCCGCAGCGCGGACATTGCCAGACTTCGTTCAGCCAGGCCCGGGTTGGCATGCTGCAGGCGGCACACGGCAGGCCGGGCTCGCGCTCGACCACCCAGTATCCCGGTGCATCGCAGGCGGGGCACAGCGACTGGAGCCGCTGGCGCAGATCCTCTGCGGCCTCGCCGATGAGGCGCATGCGCGTCGGGTTGGCGAAGGCGCGCAATTCGGTCTCGACGAACACGTGGCCATTGCCGGACTCGTGCGCGCAGCGTTCGAAACCGGCCTGCAGCTGCGTCCAGCTCGCGATGCCCTTGCGCAGGCGCGGGTCGTGCCGGTCCCGCGGGCGAATGACCAGCTGGTGAGAGGGAAAGCCCTGCTGCTCGGCAAAGCGCGCGACCGCCTCCCAGTCTCCGGTCTGCAGGTGGCCGCTCTGCGCTGCGCCCTGCGCCACGCCGACGATCTCGACGCCGAGCCGGTCGTCGATCAGCACCAGCAGTTCCACGTTCCAGGGGAACAGGCCGCTGAACGGGTCGGGGCCGAAACTGCCCTCGCTGGCCATGCCCACGGGCAATCCCGACAGCGCCATGCCGATGCGTGCCTTGCGGCGCGCGGCCTCCAGTTGCGTCCCGGGGCGCGGACGGTCGCGCGTGAAGGTGCCCAGCTCGTCGGTGTCGAAGCCGCTCACCCGCTCGACGACGCACCCCAACGCGGCCTCGAGCACCGGGCGGATGACCTGCTCCTTGCCGTGCTGCGTGAGCAGGCCGATCCGCTGTCCGGCGTAGTGCTGCCTCATGCCGCCTGCAGTGCCAGCGCGTGCCAGTCGCCGTTCGCGTAGCGCAGCAGCCCCGCCTCGTCGAACCGCCACAGGTGCAGCCACCCGTTGTCGAGCAGCTGGCGCACGACCGCGTGCTGGCCGATCACGCGCTCGATCGCCTGCCGCGGCGCGTCGATGATCACGGTCAGGCGCAGCGGCTCGTGCATCCAGCGCTCGCCGTCGTGCACGGACTGCCGCGAGAGCCCGATGCGCAGGTCGCCGCCGTTGCCCTCGAACACCCCGATGTGGCCGCCGACCACGTTGTGCAGCACCTTGTTGCCGCTGCCCAAGCGCGCGGGATCGCAGGTCGAGGCGTGGTATTGCCAGTTGATCCAGTGCGTCACCAGCATCGGGGCCGTCATCAGCAGTTCGAGCACGCTGCCGTCGGCGTCGTTGCCGGCGTCGTAGTCGTGCAGGAAGCAGCGCCCTTCCAGCATCACGCCGCGGGTGCGGTGGCGCGGCGCGATGACGAAGGCGGCGTTCCCGGCCAGGCCCCACTCGGGGCGGGTCTGGGCGCCGTCGTTGGCGCGGCGGCGCAACTGCGCCAGCAGTTCCGCGTGCCCGGCGCGCGGGGGCATCCCGAGGCGCGGTGCGCGCTCGCGGCGGACCTGGTCGCACGCGTGCGCGAACACCGTCTGCAGCCGTTCCCACCGGCCGCGCGCCGGCGGCGGCAGCAGGTCGAGATCGAAGCCCTCGATCTCGTCGGTCGTGGTGTTGTGCAGGGCGGCGACGAACGCCGTCTGCTCCGGCACGTCGATGCCGCTCGTCCGCAGGCCGTCGCGCACGCCCGGGTCGTTCAGCAGCGCGGCCAGCGCGCGCGCGTTGACCTCGCCGGTCTGGCCGCAGCAGGCGCCGCAATCGAGCGCCGCCGCGTGCGCGTTGTTGGCGCTCTGGCTGCCGTGGCCCACCAGCAGCACCAGCGGCGCGAGCCCGCGGTCGAGCCCCATCGCGTGCAGCACGCGCGCTGCGAGCGCCACCTTGGCCTCGAGGTCGGCTCCGGCGAGTGTCGGCCGGCACACGGCGTGGTAGCGCGCGGGCAGGCCCGACAGGTCATCGCGCACGCGCGATCCGCCGGCCGGGCTCAGCCAGCGCCCCAGCTTGCCGAGGTACGCCATGCCGGCGGCTTCCACGAAGGAGAACGCCGCGCCGGGCCAGCGCGTGGTGGCGAGCCACTGGTCGGCGAGGGCAAAGCGGCGCTGCCGCGCGTGGGCCGCGGTCTCGTGCGCGTGCTCCGTGTGCGCATGCGCGCCGGGCGCGGTCGCGGTGATGCGATCCGTGACCTCCAGTGCCGGCGCCAGCAGCCCGGGCAGCTGTGGCCTGCGCGCGTGCGTGGCGAGCGGGGTGTAGGCCACGGGCAGGCCGAAGAAGCCCGCGAAGCCGATGGTCTGGATCGCGGGCCACACCGCCTCCAGCGCCCGCCGCAGGGGCTCGCTGCGCACGTCGATGCAGAACGCCGCCTGCACCTCGACCGCCGGCTCCGCGCCGGCCAGCGCTCCGGGAGGGACTGCCGCGCCGAGTCGGCGCGCCAGCTGGCGCTGGTAGCCCGCCTCGAGGGCGACTTGCCAGACCTCGTCGACGAGCAGCCTGTCCTCGGCCTGCCGCAGCAGGTCGGGAGCGTGGCGCCACTGCGCCTGCACGGCGGCGAAGGCCCGCCGCGCGGCGGCATCGTCCTTGGACTCCAGCAGGATCGCCCCCCACGCGAGCCGGATCGCCAGCAGGTCGCGCAGATGCGCGTCGCTCTTCCCGTCGAGCCGGGCCTGCCAGCCGAGGTAGGCGCACCAGGACGCCCAGCCGTTGACGGTCAGCAGCACGGCTTCGAGGTAATCCGGCCACACCGGCTCGGGCAGCCCCAGGCGCTGCAATACCCAGCGCTCGGCGTCCTGGCGCGTGGCAGGCAGGGCGTCGAGCGAATGGCCGAGGTTCGGCAAGCCCATCAGCACGCCGATGCCGTGGTCGTGGGTGAGGGTGTCGCGCCAGAAGGCGTACAGGCCCTCCGCGCGCTCCGGTTGCCAGTCCGCCTGGTGCCGGTCGAAGTAGGCCGCGCAGGTCTGGCTCACCTGGTGCGTGATCGCCTGCCGCCAGGACAGCCGCGCGTGCCGCAGCGGATCGTCATCCAGCTCGTCGATCAGGAGCGGCAGGCGCGGCAAGGCCGGTGCGCGGTGCAAGGCCTCGAGACACTGCGACTCCGTCAGCGCCGCCTGCGCTGCCGGCAGCGTGGCGAGCGCGCTCGCCAGATCGGCCCGGGTGATGCGTCCTTCCTCCCAGGCCCGGCGCACGTAGTCGCGGGCGGGAAACAGCTGGATGCCGCCGAGCACGGCCATGCGGGCCGCCACCTGGCGCACCGGCCGGCCGATCCGCTCCCAGTGCGGATTGACCGCGATCGCCCGGTCCAGCGGCCAGGCGGGCGCGATGGCCTGGCAAGCCTGTTCGCAGGCGGTTTCGATCCGTTCGCACAGCAGTTCATCGGCGATGAGTGCCGTCGGAACGCGCGGCTGGGTTGCGGCAGTAATCGTGCTGGTCATGGGATCCTCCTGGAGTCGGGCTCACTTGCAGTCGGAGAGGGGGATTGCGCCGGCCGTCACGCGGTCGCCGGTGGTCGCCGCCGACGCTGCCCAGCCGGTCGGCCACAGTCGCAGCGCCACGCGCGTGTAGAACTCGTCGACGTAGAAGCCCGCGTAGCTCCAGCGCCGCCAGCGGTCCACGCCCGGACCGCGCCGCTGCAGTGCGACCAGGCACAGGTACAGCAGCGCCATTCCTGCCAGCGCGACGAGACCGGCCGCGCGGTGCGGCGCGTCCTCGGCGCCGAGCGGCAGCGCATGGGCGAGGGCGGCAAGGACCGTCAGCCCGGCGACCAGGCCGGTCCCCGCCGCGGCGCGCGACCAGGCGGTGCCCGCCGGGGCGTCGCGCAGTACCGGCATCCACAGCAGGGGAGCCCAGGCCAGCGCCAGCACGCCGTTCCACCACCATGGCCAGCCCGGCCCGGTGACCGCGAGTTGCACCAGCGCCACGATCGCGACGGCGAGCGCCGGGGCCACGATCAGGCTGGCCAGCGACGGCTCCGCGTTGCCGCGCATCATCCTGAGCTTGCTGTCCTGCACCGCGGTCGAGGCGGACAGGAAGGCGTGCGCCTTGTAGAGCGAATGGCCGAGCAGGTGCAGTGCCGCCAGCGTGTAGAGCCCGAGGCCGCACTCGAGCACCATGAAGCCCATCTGCGCCACGGTGGACCACGCCAGCCGCACCTTGATGCTGATCCGCGTCAGCATCACCAGGCCCCCCAGCACCGCGGTGCCGAGCCCGAAGACCACCAGCACCCAGCGCGCTACCGGTGCCGTCTCCAGCAGGGGGGCGAAACGGATCAGCACGAAGCCGCCGAGGTTGACCACGCCGGCGTGAAGCAGGGCGGACACCGGGGTCGGCGCCTCCATGACCTGGATCAGCCAGCCGTGCACGGGGAACAGGGCCGTGCGCAGGATCACCGCCAGCACGAGGCAGAGGGCGCTCAGCTGGAGCGGGAGCGAGCCGCCGTGCGCCGCGAGGTGCGCCCACAGCGCGGAGAGGGAGCCGCTGCCCACTTCGTTCCAGGCCAGCGCGGCGGCCGCCAGCAGCAGGGCGTCCGCGAGCCGGTCGGCGATGCGCTTCTTGTGCGCCGCCAGCAGCGCGAACGGCCGCTCAGGATAGAAGCACAGCAGCTGCTGCAGGGCCGCGCCTGCCAGCGCCCATGCGGCCACCAGCACCAGCCAGTGGTCCGCCAGCAGCAGCAGGTGCACGGCTGCCAGCACGCCGGCGAACGCGGCGACGTAGCGGGGCTGCCCCCGCTCGCCCTGCAGGTAGCGCGACGAGAACACCCCGATGACCGTGCCCAGCAGCTGCACCAGCGCCGCCATCCAGGCGCTCAGCGGGGTGCTGGCCAGCCCGGGGAGCTGAGCCGTGGCGTATTCCGCCCCACCGGGCGCCGCCAGGGTCCCGTGCAGCACCGGCGTCGCCAGGGCGCAGAGCAGCGCGATTGCCGAGAGCGCGCGGAACGGTTGCCAGACCGGGCCCCTGCGTACGCCGGGGGCAAGGAGCAACAGCGCGGTCGATGCCATCAGGATGGCCGGGGCCAGCGCACTGGCCAGTAGCACGAGGCTGGATGAATTCACGATGAGCGCCCTCCAGGGAAACTTGCGCCATCGTGCTTGCGTGCGGCTGTTCTGTAAAATACATTGATTCGAACGGTAGCATATCGAAAAAAGAACGATGAGCCTGGAACGACTGAATTTCCGCCACCTGTTCTACTTCTGGCGCGTCGCGCGGACGGGCCACCTGACGCGCGCCGCGCAGGAACTGCACACCTCGCAGTCCGCGCTGTCGGCCCAGATCAGGCAGCTGGAGGAGCGGTTGGGCGAGGCGCTGTTCGAGCGCGAGGGGCGGCGCCTGGTGCTGACGGAGACGGGCCAGCTGGTGTTCTCCTACGCCGAGGACATCTTCGGGCTGGGCCAGGAAATGCTGGGGCGACTGCACGGGCAGGGCGAGGGCATGATCCGGCTGCGCGTGGGCAGCGTGGCGACGCTGTCGCGCAATTACCAGGAGAACTGGATCCGGCCGTTGCTGGCCGACCCCGCGGTCGTGCTGACCCTCGAGTCCGGCCTGCTGGAGGGGTTGCTGGAGCGCCTGCTGCAGCACCAGCTCGACGTCGTGCTGGCCAACGAGCCCGTGCCCGCCGATCCGGATCGCCCCTTGCACTGCCGCTTCCTCGGCAGCCAGTCGATCTCGCTGGTCGGCCCGGCCCGGGTGTGGCAGGGACGAACCCTGCGCGTTCCGGAAGACCTCGACGGCGAGGACGTCGCGCTGCCCGGGCCCCGGCACGCACTGCGGGCGCAGTTCGACGCGCTGTGCATCGCCGCGGGCGTGAAGCCGCGGCTGCGGGCCGAGGTGGACGACATGGCGATGCTGCGCCTGATCGCCCGCGACAGCGGCTGGTTGACCGTGCTGCCCGAGGTGGTGGTGCAGGACGAGCTGCGTCTCGGGGGGCTGGTGCGGGTGGGACAGTCCGCGCAGCTGAAGGAGCACTTCTACGCCATCACGACACCGCGCCGCCATCGCATCGAGCGCCTGGAGAGCCTGCTGGCGGAGTCCCCCGGGCTCGAGGCGTCGTGACCCGTGTCGAGGGTCTCCGACGGCGCGCAGCCGTGGCTCACGGCGGCGTGGCGCGCTCCTCGAACAGCATGGTGCCGATCGCGCCGTCGCCGTGCTGGTAGCTGAGCGCGAGGCGGCCCAGCAGGAAGCCGAATCTGCGCACCGCCTGCAGCTGCTGGAGATAGCGCGATTCGCTGCCCGCCAGCGCATCCGGACACGCCATTCGCGTCGTGCCGACAGGACCGATCGCGAGTTCGCCGGGTGACGGGCCGGGCTGCGGCGACGCGAAGTAGCGGTTGCAGCCGGCGCTGCCGCCGACCCTGCCGTCGCGGAAGGCGAGGGTGATCGCGGGATCATCCGGCGTGGGCTCGCCGGCATCCCACGCGACCAGCGTCCACTCGCTGCCCGCGAGGACGTCCAGCGTGAGACGACGGGTGGCGCGCTCGGGAAGCGCCTGCACGGTGCCGTCAGGCGCGATCCGCCACGCGAGATCGCTCAGTTCGCCCGGGCAGCACATGGCATCTCCCGGGCCCGCGCGCAGGACGCCGGCATGCAGCGTTCCGGCCTCGATGCGCGCGCTCCTGATCGCCACGCGGTCGCCCAGTGCGATCGTCGCCACGTTGCGCAAGGCGCCGCCTTCGCGCCGCACCACCGCCAGGTAGTTGTAGCTGCCGGAGCCGCCGCTGCCCTGCGCGAGCACCACGACCGCCTCCTCGCGCCCGTCGCCGTCGAGGTCACCGGTGACGCGGAAGTCGCGTCCCAGCGTGACCGTGGGTCGGCTGGCGGCACCCGGGGCATAGGGCGCGCCTTCCCAGCGCCCATCCGCGAGGTGCACCGTTCCCTCGATCTCCCGCAGTCCCGTGAACCCGGCGTTGCCGAGTTCGTCGAGCGTGGGCGCCGCGTTCGGCATGGCGGCGGGCGTCGACGCGGCATGCCGATCGGGGCCCGACGCCGGCGTCGCGGCCGGACGGCACGCGGCCATGAGACACGAGCACACCAGCAGCGCGCCGAGCAGGGCGGATCTCTTCGTGGTGCATCTCATCGTGTCCCGTCTCCTTAGCGTCAAGCGCGTACACCGGCGCGGCGAATGCGATTCTCGGCTCCGCGCCGCGTGATTGCCAGCGCGGCGGGTGCGCCGCGTCCTGCGCCCGCTGCGCGTCGGCAACCTCCTGCTGCCCGTCGCACCCTGACGACCGGATCACGCGGATTTCCGCAGAGCGGCACGGCCATGAGCACGGTCATGCGCGCGAACGTGAGGTGCGCTCGTCCTTTGACCGGCGTCAATACGGGATCTCGCCGCAGGCGGTAGAAGTCTGGTTGCTTGAAGCTCACTTTTGTCAGCTGTCAGGAAAGCGGGAGAGTCGATATGAACATCATGAAACGTCTCGGAATGGCTGCGTGCATGTTGCCCCTCGCGGGGATCGCAACCTTGGCGCAGGCAGTCGATTTCACGCCGCAGGTCGGCACGTGGGCCATCGACCAGGAAAACAACGGCAAGCCCGGGCGCGGCTTCCAGATGGACGTGCAGAACGACGTGCTCGTGCTGTATTTCTACGGTTATGAGAAGACGGGGGAGTCGACCTACTGGCTCGCGGCCGGAAAGCTCAATCCCGGCTTCAACGAAGTCACGATGGACCTGGGCACCTACGAGGGCGGCATGGCCTTCGGTGACGCGTTCAAGAACGCCACCTATCTCGGCCCGGACGGCACCGTGACGGTCCGTTTCACCAGCAACACCACCGGCGAGATCTGCCTGCCGAC
>CAYXJM010000065.1:0-10192 GCA_964465455.1 uncultured Klebsiella sp. | reverse complement strand
TCGCGCCAGTAGCAGACCTTGCCGTCGCGAAAACGCAGGATGCCCAGGTAGCGGTTGGAGTAGGGCACACCGGTCGCGAGGTGCCGCGACTCGGAGTGGTACTCGGCGATCAGTGCATCGGGGTCGAGCAGCTCGTAGATCCGGTCGATGCGATAGTCGAGGCCGGCCAGCGGTGCCTGCCCGTTGTCGAAGAAGGCACGCACCACCTCGCGGCCGATCATGACCTCCTCCATGTCGGGGATGGGCCGGTAGGGCCAGTCGCAGTAAACGTCCTCGGTCATGCAGGCGAAGCCGGCATCCCAGTCCTTGCGTCCCAGCGCGTTCATCATCTCGAGGAAGACCTTGCGGTTGCGCTCGCGCGGCTGCTTTTCCATTGCTCTTGTCCTGGTGGCGTGTGACGGGGCGGTCTCCCCCCGGGCGCGGCTAGATCTGCGCCCGTGGAACCGGCGGCTGCGGCGAGTCTAGGCGAGCGGCGACGCCGGGGATTCATGCCGGCGGGTGAACCGGCGCAACGGCGCGGGGACGGGCGGCTGCGGAGCGCGGAGGGAGTATCCAAACGGTGTTCACCTATTTATGATGGATCGCGATCCCCTGGCTCGGGGAGATCCCGATAAATCCAACACGAGTTGCCGGGGGTTGATCATGGGCGTCGCACAGCGAAGCCGTGGCTTCAGCGATCTGATCGGACTGGTATACGACGGTGTCGAGGAGCCGCAGCCCTGGCGCAGGCTGATGGCTCGGCTCAGCGAGCAAACCGGCTCGCGCGACGCGAACCTGGTGATCGCGTCACCCGCAACTCCCGGCGCTTACCTGCTGATCACCGACAACGATGACCCGATCGCCACGGGAAGGCCTCACGTCGAGGGCGTGATGTCGGTGAACCCGCTGCTCGAGCAGCCCCTGCCGCGGCCGATCACCATGGACGAGCTGATGCCGGACGGGGCATTCCTGCGCAGCGCGCTCTACGTCAACTTCCTGAAGCCGCTGAACATCCGTCACGTGCTCTCGCGCGACGTGCTGCGCGACGACATGTTGTGCGCCCTGCTCTCGCTGGAGCGCAATGCGGACCAGGAGCCCTACAGTGCACGGGAGCGCGAGCTGCTGGAGCTGATCACGCCGCACGTGCGGCGCGCGATCCGCATGCGCGAGCAGTACACCCAGGGCAGCTACATGCAGCAGTTCTTCGAGGAGGCGATGGCGAAGCTCTCCATTGCCTGCGTGGTGCTCGACGGGAACGGGCGCGTGTTCTCGATGAACGAGTGCGCGCGCGACCTGCTCGCGAGCAGCGAGTTCATCGGCGTGCGCGGCGACGTGCTGCGCTGTGCCGGCGGTGTGGACGGCAAGCCGCTCGCCAAGGCCATCGATCTCGCGCTGGCGGCGCACCGCAATCGCTGTCGCTCCCAGCGCGGGGTGGGGCTGCAACTCGAGACCAGCCCCGGCAATGGCGTGCTGGACATCGTCGTCAAGCCGCTGATCAGCGACCGGCTGCTCGAGTCGCGCGATCGGCCAGCGGCCCTGGTCTACATCAACGACTGCCGCGAGCCGGGCATCGAACTCGATCCCGCGGTGCTGGTCGGGATGTACGGCTTCACGAATTGCGAGAGCCAGCTCGCCGCGCTGCTCGCGAGGGGGACCAACCTGAGCGACGCCGCCGCGCACCTGGGCGTCAGCATCAACACGGTCAAGACGCACCTGCGTGGCATCTACGAGAAGATGGGAACCAACAAGCAGGCGCAGGTCGTGGCCAAGCTCAATCACTCCACCGCCCGGCTGCTCTAGCCTCGCTGGCGATAGATCACGAGGAAGACGAAGGCCGCCGCGAGGAACGCGCCGACCTGGAGCTGGAACGCGGGCAGGTAGCTCCCGGTGCTGTCGAAGATCCAGCCCGCCAGCGGTGCGGCGGCAAAGGTCAGGGGGAGCATCAGCAGAGTCGCCAGGCCGAGCGCGCGGGGGAAGGCTTCGCGGCCGTAGACGGCGTTCAGCAGCGCGCTGAAGGCCGTGTGGGTGCCGCCGCCGCAGAGACCGATACCCACCAGCAGCGGCAGGAACAGCACGAAGCGGTCCGCGAAGACGAGGCCGCTCCAGCAAACGGCCTGCGTGAGGCCGATCAGCCCCAGCGTGGCCCGTGCGCCGATGCGGTCGGCGACGGACCCGAAGACCAGCGCACCGGCCATCGAGAACACGCCGTTCACGGAAAGCAGCAGTGCCGCCGACTCCGCCGGGATGCCGCGATCCGTGGCATAGGGCACGAGGTGGCTCACCAGCACCACGCCGGCGCAGGTGAGGAGTGCGGCTGCCAGCAGCGCACCCCAGTACCAGCGGCTGCCGAGCAGCGCCGCAATGCCGGTGTGCGGCGCCGGCAGCGACTGCCCGGGGACGGGCTCGCTCGCCTCGGGCGGGACCGGTTGCGCCCCGAGCGCGAGCTGCCCGGCATCCTCGGGGCGGCTCACGACGAGGCGCAGCAGCGGCAGCATGGCGAGGAGCAGCAAGGCCATGGCATTCAGCGCCGCGCGCCAGTCCTGGTGCCCGATGATCCATGCCACGGCCGGCGGCGCGAGCGCGACGAGGAGCGGCAGGTTCGCCAGTCCGATCGCGAGGCCCGCGCGCGCGATGAACCAGTTGCTCGCCAGCGTGGTGGCGGGAATGACGCCCAGTGCCGCACAGCCTGCGCCACCGATCACACTGAATCCGAGCAGAAACACGGCGAAGTTCTCCGCCCGTGCCGCCAGCGCGAAACCGCCGGCCAGCAGTGCCGCGCCTGCCATCATCACGCGCCGGACCGGGTAGCGCGCCAGCAGCACGCCGAGCACGGGGCCGGAGAGGCCCATCAGCAGCATCACCACCGCGATGCCGAGCGAGGCGACGGCGCGCGAGGTCTCCAGCTCCGTGGCCACCGGCTTGATCAGCACGCCGAAGCTGCCGAAGGTCAGCCCGATGGCCAGGTTCTGCGCCAGGAAGGCGAGGGCCAGCATGCGCCAGCCGAGAAAGCCCCCGACGCCGCGCTGCGCTGCCATCGCGCGGCCTCAGCCGATCAGCAGGTTCAGGCCGGGCAGCGTGCGTCGATCGAGGGTCTGCTCCATCACGCGACGATAGCCGGTGCGGGCTATCAGCCAGTGCCCGTCGACCTTGCGGTACTCGTCGCTGTAGTAGGCGAACATCTCCACCTGTTCGTTCTGGCTCTTCTCGAGGTGGAAGTGATACATGCCCCAGATCCCGCAGGCCCGGTCCGGTGCCTGCAGCGTGATCTCGGGCATGTTCACATGCCAGTAGCTGAGCTGCGGCCGCGCCGACTGGTCCTGCTGGCGCAGGAAGCCCATCAGGCTGTCGCGGCCGGAGAACACGTAGGTGCCGTCGGAATAGGAGGCCTCGATGTCGGGGGTGAAGAGCGTCTCCAGCTCGTCCCAGCCGGCGTCCGTCATGCAGCGGATGTAGCGGTGCTTCAGGGTCTTGATGGCTTCGAGGTCCAGCAGTTGCTGCACGGCGTCGGCGAGGTTCATGGCGTTGTCCTTCGGGTCGGGGGGTGGAGCACGCACGCCTGCCGCGCGGCTGGCCAGCCCGGTTGCAGGCTGGCAGTATTGCCCAGCCGGAGCCGGCAGGATTCATTCCCGCGGATGAAGCTCCCCCGTTTCATGTCATCGGGTGATGCGGCTGCCGCGATGTCCGCGCACGATGCCCGCGTTCCACACGCCACGGAGTCACGAACCATGCAATTCGGCATGTCCATCGCCTTCACCGACCCTGCCGACTACGTGCCACTGGCCGTAGCCGCCGAGGAGAACGGCTTTTCCGCCATCACCTTGCCCGATCACCTGATCTACCCGGCGACGATGGAAAAGCCCTACCCCTACACGGCGGACGGCGTCCCGCGCTTCGCCCCGGACGATCCCTTCCCGGATCCGTGGATCAGCGCGGTGGCCATGGCCACCGCGACCAGGAAGCTCTGGTTCTATACCAGCGTGTTCGTGTTGCCGGCGCGCAATCCCGTTCACGTGGCCAAGATCCTGGCCAGCGCCGCCTGCGTGACCGGCAACCGCATCGCCCTCGGCGCCGGTATGGGCTGGATGCCGGAGGAGTTCCGCATCGGTGAGCAGCCCTTCGAGCAGCGAGGCCGGCGCGCGGACGAGATGATCGAGGTGATGCGCAAGCTCTGGAGCGGCGACTGGGTGGAGCACCACGGCGAGTTCTACGACTTCGCCCCGGTGAAGATGCGCCCGTCGCCGACGCAGCCCATACCGATCTACGTCGGCGGCTTCTCCAAACCCGCCATGCGGCGCGCGGCGCGCAACGACGGCTGGATATCCGATCTGCACACGCTGAAGGAGCTCGAGGCGCTGATCGCCGAGGTGCGGGCTTACCGCGCCGAGGCAGGCAAGGCGTCGGAACCGTTCAGGATCCTCGGCTTCAGCTGCACCGACGCGTGGGGAGCGGATGGGTTCCGCGCCATGCGCGACATGGGTGTCGACGTGGTGTCGACGATGCCCGGGGCATTCTACGGGGTCGACATGAAGGCGCCGGTGGCGCAGAAGATCGATGCGATCCGGCGCTTCGCGGACGACGTGATCTCGAAGATCTGAAGAACAAGAGGCGGCGGGTTCCATGCCGGCGGACGATCTTCCTTCTTCATCCGAAAGAGCGAAGCGCCGGCACGTCGCTGCGCGATAAGCTCGGCGCCATCACCGCGATGGAGCAGCCATGCTGTCGCAAGTCACCGACTCCCGTCCGGCCGCGCGCGACCGCGGGCTCGCCTACGAGACCAACAACTATTCGCCGAGGCTGGCGGAGTTCTTCGATCCGCCGGTACGCCGGCTGCCGCCGCTGGCGGAGCAGCTGGAGGCGGCGGCCGGCGCGGGCTTCGGCTCGGTCGTGCTCGACAGTGGGTCGCTCGCGGCGTATCTGCGCGACACGGGCACCGTGCGCGAGTTGCGCACGCTGCTCGACGCGCTGGGCCTGCGCTGCCTTGCCGTGGCGGAAGTGAGCATCGTCGAAGACAGCGAGTCGACGATCGCAGCCGCGCGTACGCTGCTCGATGCGGGGCGTGTGCTCGGGGCCGCGTTCCTGCAGGCGAGCGTGATGGGAGTTGCTTCAGGCTGCCACGCGTCGGCACGCGCGGTGGAGCAGCTCGCCGCCGCTGCAGGAGCGACGCTTGCGCTGGAGTTCCTGCCTTTCAGCGCCGTGAACAGCATCGGGTCGACGCTGCAATTCATCGCCGTCGCGGAGCTCTGCAATACGCGGCTGCTGCTCGACAGCTGGCATTTCTTCCAGGGAAGCGCCAGCTGGGCCGAACTGCAGCAGCTGCTTCCGTGCCAGATTGCCTACCTGCAACTGTCCGATCACGCGGCAATCGGCGTCGAGAATCCGCTGCACGCCACGGTGAACGAACGCCTGCTTCCGGGCAGCGGGGCCTTCGACCTCGTGCGCTTCTGCGCGGAACTGCGCGAGGCCGGGTTCGACGGTGCGCTGAGCAGCGAGGTGCTGTCGAGCGCGTGGCGCGAGCGGACGCCGTCGGAATATGCGCGCGCGGAGTTCGCGGCGCTGCGCCGCTATCGGGTAAGCCGGGCGTGCAGCGCGTGAGCAGCGACTGTCCGGGTTGCGCCATCGAGATGCACAAATAGTTCGACACACGCAGGAGAGCCAATGGCCGACGATATCTACGAGATCCAGAAACTCCTCTACCTGTACTGCGACCGTCTCGACAGCGGCGACTTCGCGGGCATGGCCGAGCTGTTCCGTCATGCCCGCTTCGTCACGCCCGGGAGCAACCCGCCGGTGGTGAACGACCCGGCCGCAATCGTGGCGATGTACGAAGCCTACACGCGGATCTACCCGCTGACCGGCACGCCGGGAACCAAGCACCTGGTCGGGAATCCGATCATCGACGTGGCCGATGACGGCCGCAGCGCCGTGTGCCGCTCCTACATCGTCGTGTTCCAGGGCATCGGGGATTTTCCGCTGCAACCCGTGGTCGCGGGTCGCAATGTCGACCGTTTCGAGAAGGTCGACGGCAAATGGCGCTACGCCGAGCGCGAAATCCTCTCGGATCATTTCGGCGACCTGAGTCGCCACATGCTGCAGCCTTTCGGACCAGGCGCCGGCACGGGCAGTTCCTGAACACAAGCGAGGAGCAAACGCAGATGGACGACATGCAATACCTGCTCGACGCGCACCGGATCCAGCAGTGCCTGCTGAAATACCCGGTCGCACTGGATTCGCGCGATTTCGACCTGCTCGAATCGCTGTTCACCGCGGATGCGCGCATCGACATCCCGGCCGCCGGGGTATTCGATCCCGCGGGGTATCGCGCGGCTGCCGAGGCAGGACTGGGACGGCTCGATGCAACGCAGCACTTCGTGGGACAGGCGTTGCTGAAGATCGAGGGGGATCGGGCGTCGGCGCGAAGCTATCTCGTCGCGCAGCACGTGGTGAATGCGCTGGCGCCGGATGGCACCCTGAAGATCGGCGCCTGGTACAACGACGAACTGCGGCGCGTCGATGGCGAGTGGCTGATCGCGGCGCGCACCGGCAATGCGGTGTGGTGGGAGGGCAATCCGGCCGTGCTCGGCCTCGAGGGCGTGCCGAACGCCTTTGCGCGCCACGCGGGTCACGACAGTCCGCCCTGGCTCCGGTCCTGACGCCCCGGACCGACACGGCAGTCCGGGCGCCGTCGCCGGCACGGTCGATCCGGGCTAGGGGCGGATGAAGCGCTTCGCGAAGTCTTCCATGTTGCGCTTCTTGTCGTCGAGCGAGGAGCGCTCGCCGAGCGTGAAGCGGAACGGGAGGTTGACGCCCGCGGTCATGCCGTGCGCGGCGAGCTCGGCGAAGACGGCCGCATCGGGCGGCGTCGTGAGGCCGATCACGGTCTCGAAGCCGTCCATGGTCTTGCCGAGCTCGGCGCGGTAGCCGCGCAGCTCAGCGAGCACGGCGGGGACTTCCTCGGGGGTGTTGCCCGCGCCGATCCAGCCCTCGCAGCGGGCGGCACGGCGCAGCGCGACCGGCGCGGCGCCGCCGATGTAGATCGGCACGTTGCGCTTCGGCGCGGGGGAAATCTCCACGCGCGGGAAGTCGAAGTGCCGTCCGTGGTGCTCCACGATGCCGTCGGTCCAGAAGCTGCGCAGGAGGTCGATCATCTCGTCCATGCGCTGGCCGCGCGTGGCGAAGTCGACGCCGTAGAGCTCGTACTCGTCCTTCATCCAGCCCGTGCCGGCGCCGAGCGCGAAGCGCCCGCCGCTCAGGATGTCCAGCGTGCCGCTCGCGCGCGCCACCTCGAACGGATTGCGCAGCGGCAGCACGTAGACCGAGACCGACATGTGCAGCCGCGTGGTCGCGGCCGTGATCGCGCCGAGCGTGGTCCAGACATCGGGGTACCACGAGTCGGAGCCCATCGGCGGCTTGCCGTCGGGCGAGTAGGGGTAGGGCGCCTTCAGTTCCAGCGGGTAGATCCCGTGGTCGGCGAGCATCACCCCGTGGAATCCGACCTCCTCGGCGAAGCGCGCTGCCGCGATGATCTGGTCCGGTTCCATCCACGGCAGCATCTGCCAGTACTTCATTGCTGTTCGCCTCTGCGTTGGGCTGGCGGCATTATGGCGCGGCCCGGGCCGTTGTCGCGAGCGTCGGTCGGGGCTGGTCCCAGCCGGCCCTGTCGTGGTCGCCGCCTTGGGGGCAAGGAATCGCACAGCCGGCCGGTGGTGGCTTCATCCGTTCGCATGAGGTGGCCACGGGCGGACTGTCGCTACCTTCGGGCAGGCGTCACGCCGTGTCGCCTGCTATAAGTGCCTGCAACCGCGCGCCGACCGTTCGCGCGAGCGGGGCCGGTCTCTCACGGAAATTCCAATAAACGAAGGGGAAAGATCCTCATGAAGAAGAAAGCGGAACTTGCACTACGGATTGCCTGCGCATCGGCGCTTTACGCGGGCGTCGCGGCCGCCCAGGCCCAGGGAGCGGCCGACACCGGCCGTGCTGCGCAGCTCGAGGAGATCGTGGTCACGGCGCAGAAGCGCGAGGAGAACCTGCAGGCGGTGCCGATCGCCGTGACCGCTCTGGGCACCGACGTGCTGGAGAGCTTCCGCGTCACCGACATCCAGGACCTCAACGGGCTCGCGCCGAACCTCGTCATGATCGACCAGGGCGTGCGCTCGATTCCGACCATCACGATCCGCGGGATCTCCTCCGGCGTGTCGAACAACGCGGTCGACCCCAAGATCGGCATGTACCTCGACGGCGTCTACGTCGGCCGCAGCGTCGGTGCGATCTTCGACCTGGCCGAGATCGAGCGCGTGGAGGTGCTGCGCGGACCGCAGGGCACGCTGTTCGGGCGCAACGCCACGGGCGGCGCGATCAGCATGATCACCTCGGCGCCGACCGGCGAGTTCGGTCTGAGGCAGGACCTGTCGTTCGGCAGCAACGACGCCCTGCGTGCCCGCACCACGCTGAACCTGCCGTCGTGGGGACCGCTCAGCGTGAAATTCTCCTACCTGCACGACGAGGACGAGGGCACCGCCGACAACCTGATCGGCGGCCAGCGCATCGACCTCAGGCCCTTCGACCCGGACCTCGGCGTGCTGAAGTACGAGGACGATCTCGGCAGCGAGGACACCGACGCCTTCATGGTCGCGGCGCGGCTGGCTCTCAGCGACGAACTCACGATCGACTACAAGTTCGACCGCACCGACAGCGACACCGTGGGCAACCCGACGCAGCAGCTCGGCGTCACGGGCGGCGCGCTGAATCCGCTGCTCACCTTCATCGAGTCGCTGCAGCCGCTCTACGGCGGCATCACGAACGTGAGCACCAAGCGCCTCGACGACGTCGCCGCGGCCACCAGCGTGCAGCCGCTCGAGGTGTTCGGGCACAACCTCACGGTCTCCTGGGACATCAGCGAGGACGTGAGCTTCAAGAGCATCACGGCGTGGCGCGAGATGGAGCAGGACCCCAACATCTACGACCTCGCGGCCACGGGCGGCTGGAAGTTCACCGCGGCCCAGCTGACCGGGGCGCTGACCAACGACTACGCCGCGATCTTCAATCCGGCCAACGCGCCCGGTCCGAACGACTGGTTCTTCGACCTGCTGACCGCGCGCTCGACCTCGCAGCGCCAGTTCAGCCAGGAACTGCAGCTCACCGTCACCAAGGACGCCTTCGACCTGGTGGGCGGCGTGTTCTATTTCACGGAGCATTCCCCGGGACTCGATGCACTGGGGATCATGAAGCCGATCGCGGGCGGCGTGGCCGGGCCGGCGTGGTTCGACTCGATCTTCGGCACCGGCACCAACGAGTCGATCGCCGACAACGACTCGATCGCCATCTTCGCCCAGGGCACCTGGCACGCCACCGAACAGCTCGACCTCACCGCGGGAATCCGCCGCACCGAGGACGACCGCGAAACGGAGATCGTGCAGGCCGCGGGTGCCGCCGCGGGCGGTGCGCTGCAGCCGGGCGTCTACGACACCGAGTACGGCAAGACCAACTACACGTTCATCGCGAGCTACACCTTCGCCGAGGACCTGATGGCCTACGCGAAGTACGCCACGGGCTATGTCGCCGGCGGCGTGATGAGCTCGATCCCCTACGGGCCGGAGGAGGTCGACAACTACGAGGCCGGCATCAAGTCGCAGTTCTTCGACAACCGCCTGCGCGTGAACGGCGTGCTGTTCTACATGGACTACAGCGACCTGCAGGTCCAGACCTTCATCGACGGCGTGCAGAACTTCCAGAACGCCGGCGAGGCGGAGATCACCGGCATCGAGCTCGAGGTCGATGCCGTGCCGCTCGACGGGCTGACGCTGAGCGGCACGCTGGGCTGGACGGACTTCGAGTACAAGGAGTTCATGATGGGCGGCGTGGACGTCGCCGACACGATCCGCACCACCTACACGCCGGAATGGAACACGCGGCTGTCGGCGCAGTACGACTTCGGGTCACTCGCGATGGGCGGCACGCCCTACGTGCGGCTCGACAGCCGCTGGCGCGACGAGGCCGACATCACGGCGCAGCCGATCGCGGATCCGGTCATCGCCGACGTGGCGGTCACGGACTCGCACTGGATCCTCGACGCGCGCGCCGGCGTGGTCGACATCCCGTTCAAGGACGCCACCCTGGGCGTCTCGGTGTGGGCGAAGAACCTGCTGGACGAGGACGACATCGTCGACTTCGGACCGGAGGTCATCAACCAGACCGGGCAGTTCATCAACGAGCGCAC
>CAYXJM010000064.1:0-10286 GCA_964465455.1 uncultured Klebsiella sp. | reverse complement strand
GTTCCATGTCGCGCAGGTAGCTCTTCAGCTTGTCGTTGTGCGGCGAGACGTTGCTCGCGATGAAGAACTGCTTGCCGAGCCGGTGCGCGTATTCCACGCCCTCCGCCAGGCGCTCGATGCGGTTGAAGTCGTTGTTGCGCACCCGCAGGCTGTAGCGCGGCTGCCCGGCATAGACCGCGTCCGCCCCGTAGGCGAAGGCGTACTGCATGGCCTTGAAGGTACCGGCCGGGGACAGCAACTCCGGTTTCCGCATGGTCTGGAACCTGCATCGCAATAAGGGGGGAGGGCCGGTATTATCCGGCATCGGTCCGGGGCGGACCAGTGAAATACGGACACTGCGCGGGAGGCAGTATACGCATGCGCATGCAGCGGGAAATCGAACGCAAACTGGCCGAGGCGCTCGCGCCGGCACACCTGGAGGTGATCAACGAGAGCCACCGGCACAGCGTGCCGCCGGGCTCGGAGAGCCATTTCAAGGTCGTGCTCGTCAGCGCCGCCTTCGAGGGCAAGCGCAGCGTCGCGCGCCACCAGCAGGTCTACCGGGTGCTTGCCGCCGAGCTGGCGGGCGGCGTGCACGCGCTGGCCCTCCACACCTACACGCCCGCGGAGTGGGCCGAGCGCAGCGCGGCGCCCGACTCGCCCGCCTGCATGGGCGGCAGCAAGCACGATCACTGAGGCCGGGACGGCTTCTCCTCGCCCGCTTCCTGCTGCTCCAGCGCGAGGGTCTCGCGGCGCTGGTCGTCGGCGTAGTAGCGCGCCAGCGCCTCCTGCGAGCGCAGCCGGCGCCGGTGGCCGCGCTCGCGGTAGCCGTTGTCCTGTTCGGCGCCGAGCACGCGCGCCTTCACGTTGTCGGCCCACTGCGTGTCCAGCAGGCGCTGCAGTCGGCGCTGCGCCGCCTTGTCGAAGACCGGCACGGTGACCTCGACGCGGTGGTCGAGATTGCGGGTCATCAGGTCCGCCGACGAGATGAAATAGCGCGGCTCGCCGGCGTTCTCGAACACGTAGACGCGGCTGTGCTCGAGGAAGCGGTCGACGATGCTGATGACCTCGATGTTCTCGCTCACGCCCGGTACACCCGCGAGCAGCGAGCACATGCCGCGCACGATCACGCGCACCCTGACGCCCGCCTGGCTGGCCTCGTAGAGGCGGTCGATCAGCTCCTCGTCGACGACGTTGTTGCACTTCAGGAAGATCGCCGCCGGCCTGCCCGCGCGCGCGTTGAGCACCTCGGCGTGGATCAGGCGCAGGAAGGTGGAACGGTTCGTCAGCGGCGAGACCGCCAGGTGGCGGAACTTGTGGCGGCGGTAGGTGTGGCGGATGAAGTCGAAGACGTGGCGCACGTCCTCGGCGATCTCCTGGTTCGCGGTGAACAGCGCGAGGTCGGTGTAGATCCGCGCGGTCTTCTCGTTGAAGTTGCCGGTCCCGATGTGCGCGTAGCGGCGCAGTTGCGTGCCCTCCTGGCGGCTGATCAGGATCAGCTTGGAGTGCACCTTCAGTCCGGGTATGCCGAATACCACGTGCACGCCGGCCTCGGTGAGGCGCTTGGCCCAGTCGATGTTGGCGGCCTCGTCGAAGCGCGCGCGCAGCTCCACAATGGCGAACACCTCCTTGCCGTTCAGCGCCGCGCAGATCAGCGAGTTGCCGATGTGCGAGTGGCGCGCCACGCGGTACAGCGTGACCTGGATCGCGCGCACCGCCGGGTCGATGGCGGCGGCGCTCAGCAGCTGCTCGGTGTAGCGGAACGAGTGGTACGGGTAGTTCAGCAGGATGTCGCGCTCGGCGATGGCCGCGAAGATGTTCGCCGAGCGGTCGATGCGCGGCACCATCAGCGGGCCGATCGGCTTGTTCTCCAGCGAGCGCGGACCCAGGTTCGGGAAATCCATGAAGTCCTTGGAGTTGTGGTATCGCGCTCCCGGCAGCACGTTGTCGTAGCTGCCGAGCCGCAGGCGCTTCACCATGATGTCCAGCATGTCGTTGGGCATGCGACGGTCGTAGACCAGGCGTACCGGGTCGCCGAGCTTG
Source organism: uncultured Klebsiella sp. (assembly GCA_964465455.1). Lineage (GTDB taxonomy): Bacteria > Pseudomonadota > Gammaproteobacteria > Pseudomonadales > UBA5518 > UBA5518. The sequence goes on along the minus strand of CAYXJM010000064.1, from coordinate 8,264 downwards.
CGCTTCTTCAGGCTGCTCGACAGCGCGTCGACCAGGCTCTGCGTGATGCCCTCGCCGAGCTCGAGCTCCGCGTCGCGCGTGATCTTGAACGTGAAGGCCTCCGCGCGCTCGATGTCGAACACGCCCCGGAACACCTGCGGCAGGCAGGCGCGGATGATGTTGTCGAGAACCAGGATCACCTGGCGGTTCGGGTGCGCGGCGGGCGGGGGCGCCACGACGAAGCGCGGCAGCCGGTCCGAGGGGATGTTCACGATCGCGTAGCGGATCGCCTCGTTCTTCAGCTGGATGCGCACCGCGAAATAGATGAAGCCGTCCTCGAGCTGCGGCGTGACCGGCCCCTCCGAGAGGATGATCGGGGCAAGCTCGGGCATCACGCGGCCGAAGAAGTACTGGCGCGCAAAGTCGCGCTGCTGCGCGTCGAGCTGGCGCTCGTCGACGAGATAGATGTTGTTCTCGCGCAGTTCGGCCAGGCAGGTGCGGTAGACGCGGTCGAAGCGCATCTGCAGGTCGCCGACGGCGTCACGGATGTCCTCGAGCAGCTTTTCCCAGCGCGCCTTCTCGCGCCCCTTCGAGAAGGCGGCGAGCCGGCGCACGTCGGCGTAGCGCACGCGGTAGAACTCGTCGAGGTTGTTCGAGAAGATTCCCATGAAGCGCACGCGCTCGATCAGCGGCACCTCGGGGTCCTCGGCCTCCTGCAGCACGCGTGCGTTGAACGAGAGCCAGCTCAGCTCCTTCGGATACAGCGGCAGGGTCTTGTGACGCACAGGCATGGACGATCCGTGGCCGGGTTCGGTAATTGAAAATGCCCGGGCAGCGATTAAACTGGCGGCCCATCGCGGCATGCGCAGGACGGGATGACTTCTTAATGCGCCCCGATGACATTTTTATTACAGCGCGCCTCGCGATGCCACGGAAATACCGCACATGAACGAGTCGTCCGGTCCCGTCTGCGCCGTGCTCGACCTCGGATCGAACAGCTTCCACCTGCTGATCGGACGGCTGTCGGGCGGGCGTCTCGTGACGCTCGACCGGCGCAAGGACATGGTGCGCCTGGCCCAGGGGCTGCAGGGCGACGGCTACCTGGCGGAGCCGGTGATGGCGCGCGCGCTGGACAGCCTGGCGGTGTTCTCGCAGCAGCTGCGCAACATCCCGCGCGCCAACGTGCGCGTGGTCGGCACCAACACGCTGCGCGCCGCCAGTAACGCCGACGTGTTCCTCGAGCGCGCGGAGAAGATCATCGGCGTGCCGATCGACGTGATCAGCGGGCAGGAGGAGGGGCGGCTGATCTTCCTCGGCGTGGCCAAGGGGCACGCGAGCAACGCGATCCGCCGCCTGGTCGTGGACATCGGCGGCGGGTCGACGGAGTTCATCGTCGGACGGCGCAAGGCCAAGCGCGTCGAGAGCCTGTTCATCGGCTGCGTGTCGATGAGCGAGCGATTCTTTCCCGAGCGCCGTTTCACGCGTGAGGGCTACCACCGCGCGCTGACGCTGGCGCGCGCGGAGATCCAGCATCTGGCCGACGGTTACGGCACCACGCGCTGGGACGAGGCGGTGGGCACCTCGGGCACCATCCGCTACGTGGAGGCCGTGATCGACCGGCTGACGCCCTGCGATCACCTGATCACGCGCGAGGGCATCGAGCGCGTCGTCGACCACCTGAGCCGCAGCAAGAGACCCGACGCGATGCAGTCGCTCGGGCTGAGTCCCGAGCGCGTCCCCGTGTTCCCGGGCGGGCTGGCGATACTGCACGCGGCCTTCATCGAGCTCGGCATCGAGCGCATGCACGTCTCGGACTACGCGCTGAAGGAGGGCGTGCTCTACGAGCTCGCGGACCAGGGCGAGCACGAGGACACGCGCCGCCAGACCATGGATTACCTCACCAAGCAGTTCAGCATCGACCGCCGCCAGGCCGCGCGGGTCGAGCGGCTCGCGAAGTCGCTGCTGCCGCAGGTGGCGCCGAAGCTCGGCGTGGAACGCGAGTTCGCGCAACAGGTGCTGGTCGCGGCGGCGCGGCTGCACGAGCTCGGGCTCGCGATCTCGCACAGCGGCTACCACAAGCACGGCGCCTACGTGCTCGAGAACGCCGACATGCCGGGTTTCTCGCGGCGCGAACAGAAGATGCTGAGCTTCCTGGTGCTGAACCATCGGCGCAAGCTGCGCGCGCCCGAAGTCAGCAGCTACAGCTTCCGGGCCGACTGGGCGCTGGTGCTGGTGCTGCGGCTCGCCACCCTGTTCAACCGCATGCGCATCGACCAGCGCATGCCCGCGATCCGCCTGGCGCCGGCGCGCAAGGGATGGACCATCGAGCTGCCGGCCAACTGGCTGCGCAAGCACCCGCTGGTCGAGGAGGACCTGCGCGCGGAAAACGAGTTCCTGGCGGCCATAGGCTCCGGACTGAACGTGAAGACGCGGCGTTGAGGGGCCCGGCGTGAACGCCGCTGCGGACGAGGCGATCGTGGCCCCGCGCCCGCGCGCGGGCCGCGCGGCCGGGCAGGGGCTCATCCGGCAGGAAGCGGCCGATTTCGCGGTCGACGAACTGATCGACATGGAGCCCGCGGAGGGCGGCGAGCACCTGTGGCTGCGCGTGCGCAAGACCGGGGAGAACACCGCGCACGTGGCGCGCCTGCTGGCCCAGGCCGCCGGCATCCGGGCGCAGCAGGTCGGCTACGCGGGCCGCAAGGACCGCCACGCCGTGGCCACGCAGTGGTTCAGCCTGCACCTGCCCGGGCGGCCCGATCCAGCCGGCTTCGCGCTGCCGGGCTCGGTGGAGATCCTCGAGACGCGCCGGCGCCCGCGCAAGCTCGCGGTCGGCGGGCTGCGCGGAAACCGCTTCCGCGTGCTGGTGCGCGGGTTCGCCGGTGATGCCGCGCTGCTCGAGGCGCGCCTGCATGAGACTGCCGCGCGCGGCGCGCCCAACTACTTCGGCGCGCAGCGCTTCGGGCGCGACGGCGCCAACGTGGCCGCGGCGCTGGCGTGGATGCGCGGCGAGCGGCGCGTCGCCGACCGCGGTCAGCGCGGGCTGCTGCTCTCGACGGCGCGCTCGCAGCTGTTCAACGCCCTGCTCGCGCGGCGCGTCGCCGACGGATCGTGGCGCGCGGCGCGCGCGGGCGATGCGCTGATGCTCGACGGGCGCGGCAGCTTCTTCGTTGCCGAGGACGTCGACGCCACGCTCTGCGAGCGCGTGGCCCGCGGCGAGTTGCATCCCAGCGGCGCCCTGTGGGGCCGGGGGGAGCCGGCCACGCGGGGCGAGATCGCGGCGCTCGAGCGCGCGGTCGCTGCGGACTACGCGGAGCTCGCGGCCGGGCTGGCGCGCGCGGGCCTGGCGCAGGAGCGACGCGCGCTGCGCGTCATGCCGCGCGAGCTGGCGTGGGAATGGCTGGACGGCGCGACGCTGGCCGTCTCGTTCCGGCTGCCCCCGGGCTGCTTCGCCACCGCGGTGCTCGACGAGGTGCTGGAGTGCCGCGACGCGGCGCCCGCGCCGCGCGACGGCGGGGCGGACTGAAGCGCGTGCGCGGCGCGCCTATTGCAGCGAGGCGATGCTGGCGGTGAGGGCTTCGCTGAGGTCCTCGACTTCCATCGCGTTGAAGTCCGGGTCGAGGCCCAGGCGCGTGAAGGCGCTGATGCCGTGCCAGTCCATGCGCGTCAGCGGGTGGTCGGTGCCGATGCGGCTCTGCAGGTTTGCGACCAGCACGACGTCGGCATAGTCCGCGGCCGGGGGCTGGCGGTCGAACTGCAGGTACTGCGTCGGCACGACGGCCAGCTCGGGCGGGAAATCCCAGGTCTCGAGGATCAGCTGGCCGATCTCGCCGTGCAGCGCGGCGATCAGCTGGTCGAGCAGCTCGGGCGTCTTCAGCAGGCGGCGCTGTTCCTCGGCGAAGCGCAGGATCGGCAGGGCGCCGATCTGGTGCACGAGGCCCCCCAGCGTGGCCTGGTCGGGCTTCAGGCGCGTGAAGGTCTTGGCCAGCACTGCACTGATGCCCGCGACCTCGGTGCTGCGGGCCCAGACCTCGCGCATGCGCCGGTCCACGGCGTCCGACGTCGCCTGGAACATCTGCTCCATCGCCAGTCCGATCGCGAGATTGCAGGTGTACTGCATGCCGAGGCGGCTGATCGCCATGCGCAGGTCGACGATCGGCGAGGCCGCGCGCAGCAGCGGGCTGTTGGCGACGCGGATGATGCGCGCCGAGAGCGCCGCATCGTTCGCGATCACGCGCGCGATGCCGCTGGAGTCGGTGCGGGGGTCCTCGGCCGCGTCGCGCACCTTCAGCGCGACTTCCGGGAGCGTGGGCAGCACGACGCGATTGCTGCGGATCGCGTCGTTCAGCTCGTCGCGCACTTCCTGTATGACCTCGTCCATCGCCGATTTCCCGCCCCTCACGTCCGGATCAGTCGACAGTATAGGCAAGCGGCAGCAGGTCGAGCGTCTCGCCGCGGGCGGTTGTTGCGAGGCAGTTCGCACCGTCGAGCGCCTCGTCGGCCAGCACCGCGAGCAGTTCGAAGCGGGATTCGCCGTCCATCGCGCTTTCGACCACGACGCCCACCGCGCGGCCACCGTCGCGCGCGAGCAGTTCGCTGCCGACCGCGGGGCATGCGGCGCCGGCGCCCCCGAGGCGCCGCAGGCGCCGCTTCACGCTGCCCTTGTAGTGGGTGCGCGCGATGATCTCCTGCCCGGTGTAGCAGCCCTTGCGGTAGCTCACGGCGCCGCTCGCGTCGTAGCCGAGCATCTGCGGCAGGAACTGGTCGACGGTGGCGCTCTGGATCTCGGCCGCGCCGGCGCGCACCAGCGCCAGGCGCCAGCGCCCGGCATCGGCGACCGGGAGCCGCGACGCGAGCTGTTGCCACAGCGCCTCGCTTTCGGCGCCCGGGACCCAGATCTCGAACTGCGCGCCGTCGCCGTCGCCGTCGCCGTCGCCGTCGCGACGGAGCAGCCGGCGCGGGCCGGCGCCGACCAGCTCGCGTGGCCGCGCGGGCCATTCCGGGAACAGCTCCCGCAGCGCGGCTTCCGCTCCCCCGCCGAGCAGGCCGATGCACGCCAGGTCGGCCCGCGCGACGCGCACGCGCGACAGCGCGGCGTACCTGGCGAGCACGCCGGCGCTCTGTTCCGCGATGTCGGCGCGCAGGCGCAGCAGCACGGATTCCGGCGTCCGCGCCCACAGCAGGAAGCTGCTGATCACGCGTCCCTTGGGGGTGCAGTGGGCGCCGGGCAGCACGCCCCCGGGCGTCGCCTCCTGCACGTTACAGGTGAGTTGCCCCTGCAGGAACGGCAGGGCGCGGGCGCCCTCGACCTGCAGGAAGGCGTAGTCGTCGAGACGGATGACGGCGGTGTTCATGGCTTCGCGGTTCCGGCATGCGCGGCGGCGCGGTGGCGGCGCGGGACGGGCCGCGCGCGCCCGTGGCTGACAGGCGCCGCATAATAACGCACACTGCGCGCGCTACGAGCGGTTGCGGATCGACGATGGACGAGGCGGCGGAGAACAGGCGGGTCTACTGGCACAGCCGGCGGGGCATGCTCGAGCTCGACCTCGTGCTGATGCCCTTCGCCGAGCGCGTCTACCCCGGGCTCGACGCGGACATGCAGCGGCGCTACCGCGCGCTGCTCGAGTGCGAGGACGCCGACCTGTTCGCGTGGATCGTGCATCGCGGCGAGCCGGACGATCCCGAGCTGAAAACCATCATTACGAGGATTCTGGGCAATGGAGTGCCCCGGCCAGAGCTTCCGCCTGGCGCCGTCTAGGCGCCTGCTCCTCGCGCTCGGCGCGCTGCACCTGGCGGCCCTCGCGGGGCTCGCTGCAACCGCGCTGCCCGCCGCCGCCCGGCTGGTGCTGGGCCTGCTGCTGCTCGCCGGCCTCGCGCGCCACTGGCGCGCGCACGCCGCGCTCGCGCGCGCCGGCGGCACGCGGCTCGATTTCCGCGGCGAATCGTGGTGGCTGCACGCCGACGGCGCGGCGCAGCCGGTGAGGCTGCGCGGCGACAGCGCGGTGCTGCCCGGGATGATCGTGCTGCGCGTGCAGCACGGGGCGAGGGTGCGCTCGCTCGTGGTGCTCGGGGATTCGCTGCCGCCCGCGGAACTGCGGCGCCTGCGGGTGCTGCTGCGGCTGCGCGGCGCGGCGCCGGGGCGTGCGTCCGGGCTCAGCCGGGGGTGAGGATCGTGTCCTCGGCGTCGGGCGCGAGTTGCGGGTAGTCGAGCGTGTAGTGCAGGCCGCGGCTCTCGTGGCGGCTGAGCGCGCTGCGGATGATGAGTTCCGCGACCAGCGCGAGGTTGCGCAGTTCCACCAGGTCCGAGGTGATGCGGTAGTTGCTGTAGTACTCGGCGATCTCCTGCTTCAGCAGGTGGGCGCGGTTCAGCGCGCGCTGCAGGCGCTTGGAGGTGCGCACGATGCCGACGTAGTCCCACATGAAGCGGCGCAGCTCGTCCCAGTTGTGCGAGATCACCACGTCCTCGTCGGAATCCCTGACCTGGGAGGCGTCCCAGTCGGGCAGGCCGGTGGTGATCGGGATGCTCTCGCCCTGCGCGAGGATGTGCTGCGCCGCCGCGCGCGCGAACACGAAGCACTCGAGCAGCGAATTGCTCGCCAGGCGGTTGGCGCCGTGCAGGCCCGTGAACGAAGTCTCGCCGACGGCATAGAGCCCCGGCAGGTCGGTCTGGCCGGCGCGGTCGATGATCACGCCGCCGCAGGTGTAGTGCGCGGCCGGCACCACGGGCAGGGGCTGGCGCGCCATGTCGAGCCCGAGCTCCAGGCAGCGGGCGTAGATCGTCGGGAAGTGCGAACGGACGAAATCCTCGCCCCGGTGGCTGATGTCGAGATAGACGCAGTCGATGCCGAGGCGCTTGATCTCGTGGTCGATCGCGCGCGCCACGATGTCGCGCGGCGCGAGCTCGGCCTGGGGATGGAAGCGCGGCATGAAGCGTTCGCCGTTCGGCAGCAGCAGCACGCCGCCTTCGCCGCGCACGGCCTCGCTGACCAGGAAGGATTTCGCCGTCGGGTGGTACAGGCAGGTGGGGTGGAACTGGTTGAATTCCATGTTCGCCACGCGGCAGCCGGCGCGCCACGCCATCGCGATGCCGTCGCCGGTCGCCGTGTCGACGTTCGTGGTGTAGAGATAGGCCTTGCTGGCGCCGCCGGTGGCGAGCACCACGCAGCGCGCGCTGAACAGGTCGACCGAGGCCGTGTCCTTGTTCAGCACGTAGGCGCCGCGGCAGCGGCCCGCGGCCGTGATCAGGTTCACCGCGATGTGGCGCTCGAAGAGTTCGATGCCGGGGTGGCGCCGCGCCTGCTCGATCAGGGTGTCCGAGACCGCCCGCCCGGTGGCGTCGGCGGCGTGGATGATGCGCCGGTGGCTGTGCCCGCCCTCCATGGTCAGGTGGAACTCGCTGTCGCCTTCGGGCGTCACGAGCCGGGTGAAGCCCACGCCCAGGTCGACCAGCCACTGGATGCTCTCGCGGCTGTGCTCCACCGTGAAACGCACCATGTCCTCGTGGCACAGGCCCGCGCCAGCGCGCAGGGTGTCGGCGACGTGCGAGTCGATCGTGTCGTCGTCGTCGAGCACGGCGGCGATGCCGCCCTGGGCCCACGAGGTGGAGCCATCACCGAGCTCGCCCTTGCAGATCACCGCGACCCGCGCCTTGCCCGAGACCTGAAGGGCCACGCTGAGACCGGCCGCGCCGCTGCCGATCACGAGGACGTCATGGGTGTAGCGCTGCGGCATCCAGGCGGGTCCGGTGCTGGGGAAGGCCGCAGTATATAGCACAGCCCGTGCCCGGGGCCGGCCCGCGGCAGGATTGCAGCTTTGTCATGGGGCCCGGCAACACGTATATTAGCGCCGCGAACGTCACAGCCCCTCGCGATGCCGCGCACCCGCAGGCGCTCGCACGGATTGCGGTGCCGCGGCAGTGCATGACGAAACGGACTGAAACCAGGGTCGAACGGAGTCCTTCGATGTTTTCCGGGGAGGAGGCTGACCAGCAACTGGTCGAGCGCGTGCAGAAGGGCGACAAGCGCGCGTTCGACGTGCTGGTGCTGAAGTACCAGCACCGCATCTATTCCCTGGTCACCCGCTTCATCCGCGACCCCGACGAGGTGCAGGACGTCGTGCAGGAGTCGTTCATCAAGGCCTACCGCGCCCTGCCGGGCTTCCGCGGCGACAGCGCCTTCTTCACCTGGCTCTACCGCATCGCGATCAACACGGCGAAGAATTACCTCGTGTCGCGCTCGCGCCGCCCGCCTGGCGCCGACCTCGACGTCGAGGACGCCGAGTACCTCGAA
>CAYXJM010000063.1:5439-10361 GCA_964465455.1 uncultured Klebsiella sp. | reverse complement strand
TCCGCAAGGCGCGGCGCGCCGACCGCGTGGTGATCACGGCCACGCAGATGATGGAGTCGATGGTGCAGAACCCGATCCCCACGCGTGCCGAGGTGTTCGACGTCGCCAACGCGGTGCTCGACGGCACCGACGCCGTGATGCTGTCGGCCGAGACCGCGAGCGGCAGCTACCCCGTGGAAACCGTGAAGGCCATGGCCTCGACCTGCCTCGGCGCGGAGACCTACCCCGACGTGCGCCGTTCGCAGCACCGCATGGACCGCGCGTTCACGCGCGTCGACGAGACCATCGCGATGGCCGCGGTCTACGCCGCCAACCACCTCGAGCGCGTGGCCGGCATGGTGTGCCTGACCGAATCGGGCACGACGGCGCTGCGCATGTCGCGCCTTGGCTCCGGCCTGCCGATCTACGCGCTCAGCCGCCACCCCGGCGTCGTGCGCCGCATGTGCCTGTATCGCGGCGTACGCCCGGTCCTGTTCGACTACACTGCCTGCGCGGCCGGCGAGGTGGCCCAGGAAGCCGTGAACGAACTGCAGCGCCGCGCTCTCGTGAGCGCCGGCGAGCGCCTGATACTGACCCGCGGCGACCTGCTCGGCGTCGGCGGTTCCACCACCACGCTCAAGATCGTCGAACTCTGAAACCGGAAGGGACCCATCGCCCCATGACGCTAGAGCACCACCGCGACCTTGCACACGAATTCCCCGAACTGAAGCAGCGCGTGCACGACCTCAAGACCGGGAGCGAGGAGTTCCGCCGCCTCTACGCGGAATACGAGGCCGTGGACAACGAGGTGCACCGCATCGAGCAGGAAATCGAAACGCCGTCCGATGCCTACACCGAAACGCTGAAACATCGCCGCGCGCGGCTGAAGGACCGCCTGTACGGCCTGCTGACCGGCCGCCTGCATCCGGCGGCCGACACCGAGGAGTACGTGGTGCGCAACAGCTTCCGCCAGCCCGTGGATCACGGCGAAGTGTCGCGCGCGTGGAGCGAACAGGGCTACGACTGCGTGCTGCGCACGGAAGCGCCGGGCCAGGACTGGCGCGCCGTCAGCCACGGCAGCGACGAGATGCTCGCCGTCGTCGAGGGCGCGCTGGAGGTGGAAATGCACGAGGTGCGGTATGCGCTCGCGCCCGGGGACGTGATGTTCATTCCGCGCGAGGCGCCCTACCGCCTGCGCAACGCCTCAACCGGGGAAACGCGCTGGTATCACGGCCACGACTGAATCGGCGGCAAGCTGTTCCGGCGCCGCGGTGCGCGCGCGGCGCGCGAGCGGCAGCACCCGCGCATCGCGAACCTGCGCCGCGTCGCTGCCGCCCTGGTGCAGCAGGCGGAGGAACCCCCGCATCACGCGGGGCTCTTCGCGCAGTGCGTTCGCGCGCCGCTCCACGTAGATGCGGCAGGCCGCGTTCTCGTCCCCCATCGACTCGGTGATCGCGCCGCCCCACAACTCCGCGCAGACCTTGCCGAGCGCCATCTCGCGGCAGGCGATCCACAGCAGGTATTCGCCGTAGAGCCCCTGCCAGGCATCACTCACGATCATGGGTCGATCTCCCGGGGGGCAAACCGGCTCCCCGTCGAATTGGCGACTTCCGTACCGTCCGGATGCGATGGGTCCCGCAGCCGGCCATCTTGATAACAGGATCGGGTCGCCACCGTCATGACCCAAATGAATCACGCCGGCGCGCCGTAGCGCGCCGGCGGGGCGAGCGCTCAGGGCTTGTCCGCGCTCACCGCCCACATCGCGTAGTAGGAGTGTGCGCCGCCGAAGGCGTGGCCGATCGCGAGCCGTGCGCCGTCTATCTGGTGCTCGCCCGCCATGCCGCGCACCTGCAGCGCGGCCTCGCCGAAGCGCAGCATCCCCGAGGCACCGATCGGGTTCGACGACAGCACGCCGCCCGAGGGGTTGATCGGCATGTCCCCCGTCATCGCGGTGGCGCCGGACTCGACCATCTTCCAGCCCTCGCCCTCGTCGCAGAAGCCGAGCGTCTCGAGGTACATCGGCTCGTACCAGCTGAACGGGATGTAGAGTTCGGCCACGTCGATCTGCTTGCGCGGGTTGGTGATGCCGGACTTGGAAAACACGTCCCTGGCGCAGGCGATCAACGACTGCGGGTGCACGTTGTCCTTGCCCGCGTACATGGTGCCGTCGGAGCGCGTCGACGAGCCGAGTATCCACGCCGGCCGGTTCGGCGCGCGCTCGGCGAGCGCCTCGTTGGCGATCACCAGTGCGCAGGCGCCGTCCGAGGAGGGGCAGCTCTCGAGGAATCTCAGCGGCTCCCACAGCATCGGCGACTGCCGCACCATCTCCAGGTCGATATTCGGTATTTGCAGGTGCGCGTAGGGATTCTTGCAGGCGTTCAGGCGATCCTTGACCGCCACCATGCAGCCGATGTGATCGGGCGCCTTGTAGGTCTCCATGTACTGGCGCATGTACGGCGCGAAGAAGCCACCCGCGCCGGCGTTCACGTGCGGGACGAACGGCATGCGCGGCGACAACGCCCACGTCGCGTTCGACTCCGACTGCTTCTCGAAGGTCACGGTGAGCACGCGACTGTACCGGCCGCTCTGCACGTAGTTGGCCGCGACGATCGCGGTCGAGCCGCCCACGCTGCCGGCCGTGTGCACGCGAATGACCGGCTTGCCGTTGCCGCCGAGCGCATCCGTGAGGTAGAGCTCGGGCATCGTCATGCCCTCGAACATGTCCGGCGCCTTGCCGAGCACCAGCGCGTCGATGTCCTTCCATTCGCAGCCGGCGTCGGCCAGCGCCCGCTCGGCCGCCTGGCGCACGAGCCCTGCGATCGATACGTCCTTGTGCTTGGATTTGTGTTTGGTCTGGCCGACGCCGACCACTGCCACGCGATTTGCCATGCTCAAGCCTCCAGTACCGCGACCAGGTTCTGCTGCAGGCAGGGCCCCGAGGTCGCATGCGCCACGCCCCGATCCGCCTTGCCGGCCATGATCTGCGCTGCCACGTGGCCGATGCGATCCAGCCCCGCCGCCATCATCGTGTTGCCCGAGAGCGCGCCGCCCGAGAGGTTCACGGGCACGTCGTCGCCGAGGCCGAGCTCGCGCCGCAGGATGATCTCCTGGTGGCTGAACGGCGCGTGCAACTCCGCGAGGTCGACCTTGCCCCGCGCGACACCGGCCTTCTCGCCGGCGAGCCGCGTGGAGGGCGAGCGCGTGAGATCGCGCGCACCGAGGATGCCGGTCTCCATGCGGTGATCGATGCCGCGGACCCAGGCCGGGCGCTTGCAGTAGCGCGCGGCCACGTCGGCGGACGCGATGATCATCGCCGAGGCACCGTCCGTGATCGGCGGGCAATCGTGCCGCCGCAGCGGCGAGACGAAGGTGGGCTCGGCCAGCAGCTGCTCCACGCTGGTACTGCCCTTCAGCTGCGCGCACGGATTGGACTGCGCGTTGGCGCGGCTGCGCACCACGACCTCGGCCATGTCGCGCTCGCTGATCGCGCCGCTGTCGAGCAGCGCGCGCGCCTGCAAAGCCGCCAGGCTGACCGCATCGGGCCACAGCGGCACGTGGAAGTAGGGATCGAGCTGCAGCGACATCACGGTGCGCAGCTCGCCCGGCGAGGACTTGCCGAAGCCGTAGACCAGGCAGAGCTCCGCCTCGCCGATCCAGATCTTCAGCAGCGCCTCGTAGAGTGCCCACGCGGCATCCATCTCGACGTGCGACTCCTTGATCGGCGGCACCGTCGCGAGCGCCGACAGGCCCTCGACGAAGGCGAAGGCGGCGCCCTGCAGGTAGTCGCAGCTGCCGGAGCAGGTGAAGTCGATGTCGCTCTGGCTCACCCCCACCTGCGCCATCACGTCGCGCACGACGGGCATGACCAGTTCGCTTTCGTTGGCAGCGCCCGCGTAGCGCTGCTGCGGCCCTTGTACGTATCCGATGATCGCTGCGTCACGCATGCCTCATGCCCCCCCGACCGGCTTGAACCAGGCGATGTTCTCGAACGTGTAGTCCCATTCCTCGCGCGGCTTCCAGACCGCCTGCACGCGCATGCCGACGTGCACCTGTTCGGTCGGGACCTCGCTGACCAGGTGCAGACAGGCCATGTCGGTGCCGTCGAGCAGGATGTTAGCCGCGATGAACGGCGGCTTGATCGGGTTGCCGGGGATCGGGATGTGCACGATCGTGAAGGACTCGATCACGCCCTGGTCCGGGACCTGGACTTCTTCCTCGGTCGGGATGCCGCAGCGCGAGCAGGAGCCGCGCGGCGGCACGTAGACGCTGGAACAGCGCGGACAGCGCTGCCCCATGATGCGCCCCTCGCGGATGCCGGCCAGGAAGCGCGTCAGCGCGGCGCCGGCGGTGAACTCGTACTGCAGGTAGATCGGCACCTCGATGCCGGTCACGGGCTCGCGTGCATCAGTCATGGTGTGTCTCCTCAGGCCGGCTCGAAGCAGGCGATGTCGGTGATCGATCCGTGCCGCTCGGCGGCCCAGCGCACCTTGACCCGCATGCCCGTGCGCATCGCGGACTCGGCGCCCGCGTCGACCATGTGCAGCATCGGCACCGCGGTGCCGTCGAGCTTGACCAGCGCGAAGGCAAACGGCCGCTGCAGCAGGTGGTGCGACGTGGGCTGCTTGACCCAGCACCAGGTCGTGACGGTGCCGGTCTCGGCCACCGGCACGAGTTCCTCGAGCGCCGCGGCGGTGACGGGATCGTACTCGGCCGGCGGCACGATCACCCCGCCATCGGCGCCGCGCACGCCGGTCAGGCTGCCGTCACGCAGCCCGGTGAGAAAGCGCCCGATCACGGGACCGGTGGAGCGCGTGTAGGTGTAGCCGAGCTCGAATGACTTGGTGAGGATGTCCGGGTGTTTCGCCATTTCGGGTTCTCCTGGAACAGCGGTGAAGGCGCATGGTGCACACCGGCGCGGCGCTTGACTATGGCATCGCCGCGCT
>CAYXJM010000063.1:3077-5339 GCA_964465455.1 uncultured Klebsiella sp. | reverse complement strand
GCCCGCGGCACGCGCGAGAGCAGCGTGCTGCCCACCGCCACGCCGAGCAGCGACACGCTCCACAGCGCGAGCGTCGCGCCCGCGAACACCGACCAGGCGTCGCCCGTGCTCGCGACCAGCGCGATCAGGGCGAGCTGCGTCTTGTCGCCGAGCTCGGCCACGAAGATCAGCGCGAAGCTGCTGAGCACCACGCCGCGGCCGCCCTGGCGCTCCGCCGCCTCCTCCTCGGGCTCGCCGGCGTCGCGCCACGACTTCCAGGCGAAGAACAGGAACAGCACGCCCGCAGCGACCAGCACCGCCGCGCGCGGCACGTAGTGGAAGAGCACCTCGCCGACCGCGACCGCCAGCAGGTTCAGGACCAGGAACGCCGCGCACACGCCGACCGCGACCGGCACCGGCCGGTAGCGGTGGGCCAGGGTCATCGTCATCAACTGCGTCTTGTCGCCCATCTCGGCGAGGAACAGCAGCGCAAACGAGGAAAGCACCACGGAGAGGCTCATCGGTTCGGGATTCCGCTATGGGTCGACGGCAGGCATGGTAGCGCAGGGTCCCCCTGGCCGCACCCGGTGCGCCGGCATGGCGCCGCGTCGCCGGCACCGCCCCCCCTCCCGGCTGCGCATGGCGGCGCGGCCCGCGCCGTGTCTTCGCGGGCCATAAACGCCAGAGTTCACCCGTCATGCACCGCTGGGTTCGTCCGGCGCACTTTTGGGTGTTTTTTCACACGCACGGAAGGGAACTTCGCAGCTGACAACGCACCTGGCCGCACCAAAATGTACAGGCACCAAGTGCGCTCCGGCGGACAGCACCCATGCCGCCGACCCCAGCTTCGCAAAGGAGAACAACGGACATGCATCATCTGAACCATCGCAGGAACGCCCTCTTCGCCGGCATCGTGGGCGCAAGCGCCCTGCTGCTGGCCGAAGGCACCATGGCCCAGCAGGACATCACCAGCCTCGGCATCGAGGAGATGGTCGTGACCGCGCAGAAGCGCGAGGAGAACGTGCAGTCGGTGCCGATCTCGATCTCGACCCTGAGCGCCACCGACGTCGAGCGCCGCGGCGTGCAGAGCGCCAACGACCTGCTGAGCACGGTGCCGAACATGGCGGGCTTCACCTCGCCCGGCGCGCGCGGCAACGCCTCGATCACCATGCGCGGCGTGAGCAGCGGCAGCCCCGCGAACCTCTCGACCGACGCCTCGATCGGCATCTACGTCGACGGTTTCTTCCAGGGCAAGCCGCTGACGGCGGGCATGGACGTGGCCGAACTGGAGCGCGTCGAGGTACTGCGCGGTCCGCAGGGCACCCTGTACGGGCGCAATTCGACCGGCGGCGCGGTCAACTTCATCACCAAGAAGCCCTCGGGCGAGTTCAGCGGCAAGGTCACCGGTACCGTGGGCAGCGACAGCCTGTGGGGCATCAAGGGCACCGTCGACACCCCGACGCTCGGCACCGAGGGGGAAGGCGCGGGCACGTTGAAGGCAACCTTCGCAGCCCAGACCCGCGAGCGCGACGGTCTCTACGGCAGCAAGGGCGGCGCGAACGACGATTTCGACGACATCGACCGCCAGGCCTACCGCGCCGCGCTGCGCTGGGAGCCGACCGACTCCGTGACCTTCGACTACGCCTACGACAAGAGCGAGCTGGACGAGAACAACACGGTCTATTCGGTCTCGAGCCTCACCCCCTACGCGATCCCGAGCGCCACGAACCCCGCCGACCGCATCACGCGCCTGAACGGCTACATCGCGGCAGGCCAGGCGGGTCTGGCCGGCTCCGGCGTGCTCGCGAACGCCGCCGCCAGCGATCCGACCTTCTCGCGCTGGCTGAACTCCACGATCGCGATGCGCGACGCGATGCTCGGCATCAACGGCGATGAAGACCGTCCGAGCCGCGGCGCGGTCGACGCGGTCTCCGGCGCCACCAACGAGAACGAGGGCCACAGCCTGACCGTGAGCTGGAACTTCGACGAGCTCGGCTTCCTGGGCGACGTCGAGTTCAAGTCGCTGACCGGCTGGCGCAACGTCGAGGCGCACAACTTCGGGGACCTCGACGGCTTCGACAACACGATCGCCCCGGGCGGGTCGGGCGCGCTGAACGAAGTCTCGGCAGCGGCGATGTACAACTACTACGCCTTCGCCCCGATCCTCGGCGGCACTGCCTCGACCGCGAAGCTGTGGGAGCTGATCGACACCTACGGCGGCGGGTTCTTCGTGCAGGACGCGCGCTTCGACTACGAGCAGTTCTCGCAGGAACTGCAGATGGT
>CAYXJM010000063.1:0-2977 GCA_964465455.1 uncultured Klebsiella sp. | reverse complement strand
TCGGGCAACGTGACCGTGGCCTACCAGCTGACCGAGGACACCAACGTGTTCCTGCGCTGGGCCACCGGTTACCGCAGCGGCGGCTGGAACGGCGAGCTCTATGCCAACCCGTTCGAGGAAGAGACCATCGAGCAGGTCGAGCTCGGCGTGAAGTCCGACGTGATGCCGGGCCTGCTGCGCGTCAACGCCTCGGTGTTCCAGTACACCTACGACGACCTGCAGGTCAGCGAGATCCGCCTGATCAACAACTCGCCGACCTCCTACTACGGCAACGCGGGCGAAGCGGAGCGCTGGGGCTCGGAGATCGAGGCGCAGTTCTCGCCGCTCGACGACCTGATGTTCGCGCTCAGCTGGACCCACATGGGCGGCAACTTCGAGAAGTACCCGCCCGTCTGCGGCACCGGCACCAACGCGGCCGTCTGCCTCGAGACCAAGGACTACGCCGAGCGCGGCTACTCGCCGGACGACTCGGTCTCGCTGGTCACCGACTGGGTGTTCGCGCGCACCGACTGGGCCGACTTCATGGCGCACGTCGAGGTATTCTGGCAGGACGAGATGGGCACCGCCGCAGTCTGGGCCGGCAGCTACGCCCCGTCTCCCACCGCGCCGCAGAACACGCTGCCGTACCTGTACGACCACATCACGCTGGACGATCGCGTGGTCGTGAACGCGCGCCTCGGCATCGAGAACGTGGAACTGTCGCACGGCACGCTGCGCTCCTCGCTGTGGGCCCGCAACCTGCTGGACGAGGAGTACCCGAGCACGGGCATCAACTTCGCCACCCTCGGCCCGGTCACCGGACAGTGGGGCGAGCCGCTCACCTACGGCGTGGACGTGACGTTCGAGTTCTGATCGGCGACCCCGACCGGACGATCTTCGAGGGCCCTTCGGGGCCCTTTTTTTCGTCCGCGCACCGCGGGGATCACCGGTCGGCGGGAAACGCCGCGTGTCCCGCGCGCTGGCGTCCCGCGGACGCGCGGTCGCGAAAGCCCCGCGGCGTGGTGCCCGTCCAGCCCCGGAACGAGCGGATGAAGGAACTGGTTTCGGTGAACCCCAGCTGCTCGCCGATGTCGGCGACGCTGAGCTCGCTGCCCTGCAGCAGCCGGATGGCCGCGTCGCGCCGGCAGTCGTCCTTCAGGCGCTGGTAGCTGGTCTGCTCGCTCATCAGGCGGCGGCGCAGGCTCGAGGGCGACACGCCGAGACGATCGGCAATCTCCTTGAAGCTGGGCAGGCCGTCGGCGAACTTGTTGCCCAGCAGCGAGCGGATCGCCGCGCTGGTGCTCGCCGGCGCATTGTCCATCTGCATCAACTGGTACGGGCCGGTGCGCAGCATGTCCTCCAGCGAGGCCGCGTCGTGCACCAGCTTGCAGTCGAGGAAATGCGCGGGAAACGCCAGGAAGGAATTGCCTTCGACGGCACGCACCGGGCAGCGGAAGATGCCGGCCAGCTTGCTGGCGTAGCGCTCGGGCAGCGAGCTCACCCCGACGCCGGCCTGCTCGAGCTCGAGCGCCCGGCCGATCAGCCAGCCGCAGAACGCGTGCCAGACCGTGAGCCCCGAGGCGCGACCGACGGCCAACGGCCAGATCGTGCCCTGGATCGCGCGCGGCACGAAGCGGTTCTGGCTGTCGAGCAGGCGGAACTGGTACACGAGCCGCGCGGTGTCGCCCTGGCGTTCCAGCGTCATGCGGTCGCCCTTCAGCTGGGGCGACACCAGGCTCTCGAACTCGCTCGCGCGGACCAGCGCCTCGCCCAGCGTGCGGCAGGTGATGACGCAGCAGGCCATGAGGCGGAACGCCTTGCCGCCGATCCCCGCCCCCCACGGCAAGGCCAGCTCGTGGGACTGCAGGCGCATCACGCTCTCCGTGTACAGCGAGCAGTAGTAGAGGCTGGGCAGCAAGTCGTCGTCGGAAGCAGCCTGCAGCGCGCCGGGATCGAGGCCCACCTCGGCGGCGAGCGCGGCGCTGTCCAGACCCTGTTCGTCGAGATACGCGAGCAGGCGGCGGAACTTGGCCACCGGCACGCCCGCCGCCTCCGCCAGCTGTGTTTTCCTTGACGCCGCCAATCCGCGACCTCCGCCTCGACTCCCGATGCGCACGCCATTGAACGCCACGGGGCTTGTTTTCACAAGGGAGCAGTCTAGGCTACGCGGCTTGGATCGCCACAGGAGAGCCGCGTTGATGAGCAGCAGGACCCTTCCGACACGGGCACGTCGCCTGCAACCCGACATGAGTTTCTTCGACAGCGCCGACGTCGTCGTGGTCGGACTGGGTGCCGCGGGCGCCAGTGCCGCGATCGAGGCCGCGGACAACGGCGCCGAGGTGCTGGTGCTCGAGGCGGCCAGCGCCGGAGGCGGCACCACCGCGATGGCCGGCGGGCTGATCTACATGGGCGGCGGAACACCGACCCAGGCGGCCTGCGGCATCACCGACAGCACCGAGGCCATGTACGAGTACCTGCTGCGCGCGAGCGGACCCAACGCCGATCCCGAGCGCGTGCGGCTCTACTGCGACGGCAGCCTCGCGCACTACGACTGGCTCCTCGCGCAGGGCATGGAATACAAGCCGGAGTACTACGCGAAGAAGAGCACCAACACCCCGCGCGACGAGGGCCTGATCTACACCGGCAACGAGACCTGCAACGAATTCCGGGCCCACGCCGCCCCCGCGCCGCGGGGCCACAAGGGCAAGGCCCAGGGCGAGGACGGCGGCAGGATGCTGATGGAGAAGCTGATTGCCTCGGCCACCGCCAAGGGCGTGCGCATCCGCTGCGACGCGCGCGCCCTCACCGCGGTCGTCGACGAGGCCGGCGCCGTCGTGGGCGTGGTGGCGCGCATCGACGGCGAGGAGCGCTGCATCCGCGCGCGGCGCGAAATCCTCTCCAGGGAAGCGCCGGATTCCGGCGACCCCAGGGGAACCGCCGAGTTCCTGCTGCAGCAGGCTGCGGCCGCCGCCGAGCTCGAGCAGACCGGCCTCGCACT
>CAYXJM010000062.1:8178-10395 GCA_964465455.1 uncultured Klebsiella sp. | reverse complement strand
CGGACGATTTCGGCATCCACATGTCCGCTCGCGGCCGAGGCCCGGCCCCCGCAGTGCCTGAGCTTGGCGGTTCCTGCACCGATTGCCGTCGCGTGCGCGACGGTGCTCAGGCCGCGCCGGCGACCTGCTTTGCCCTGATCCAGTCGCGGATCTTCGCCTCGAGCACCGCCATGGGCAGCGCGCCGGTGTCGAGCACCTGGGCGTGGAATTCGCGGGGATCGAAGCGCGCGCCGAGCGCCTGCTCCGCCTCGGTGCGCAGGCGCCGGATCGTGAGTGCGCCGACCTTGTAGGCGAGCGCCTGGCCCGGGATCGCGATGTAGCGCTCGACCTCGGCGCGCGCGTCGGTCTCGGACTGCGCGGAATTGTCGAGCATGTAGCGGATCGCCTGCTCGCGCGTCCAGCCCTTGGCGTGAATGCCGGTATCCAGCACCAGCCGCATGGCCCGCAGCATCTCGTCGTCGAGGCTGCCGAAGGCCTGGTAGGGATCGGTGAACATGCCGAGCTCCGGCCCCAGCGACTCGGCGTACAGCGCCCAGCCCTCCACGAAGGCGGTGTTGCCGTTGAAACGCAGGAAGTTCGGCAGCGCCTCGTTCTCCTGCGCCAGCGCGATCTGGAAGTGGTGTCCCGGGATGGCCTCGTGCAGGAACAGCGTCTCCATGCCCGGCGTGGTGCGCGACGGCAGGTCGTAGGTGTTGACGAAGAAGATGCCCGGACGCGTGCCGTCCGGCGTGCCCTGCCGGTACGAACCGGCGGCCTCGTTCTGCTCCGAGTATGCGGGCACCGGGCGGATCTCGAACGGCGACTTCGGCGTCAGCGAGAACAGCTTCGGCACCGCGGCGTCGACGCGCACGCGGATCGCGTTGTAGCCGTCCAGCAGCGCCTGCTTGCTCGCGAACTTGAATTGCGGATCGGTGCGCAGGTGGTCGAAGAACTCCCTGAGCGTGCCCCGGAACCCGACCTTGTCCTTGATCGCGAGCATGTCGTGCCTGACGCGCGCGACCTCGTCCAGCCCGATGCGGTGGATCTGCTCCGCGCTCATGTCGGTGGTGGTCGTCTGCTCGATCAGCGCCTTGTAGAGGGCCGGCCCGTCCTTCATCGACACCAGTCCCGGCTTGCCGTCACGGCAGGCCGCGAGGTACTCGGTCCTGATGAAGTCCTGCAGCTCGCGGTAGGCGCCGAACACGCGATCGCCGATCATGGCGCGGTACGCGTTCGCAAGCCGCTCCCGGTCGCTCGCGGCGAAGTCCGCGGGCAGGTCCTTGATCGGCTGGTAGAACGGGCTGGCCTCCGCACCGCCCGCCATCTGCCGGTCGAGCTGGTCGAGGATGTTCTCCATCACGAGCTTCGGCTGGGTGTGGCCGGCGGCCATCCCTTCGCGCATGCGGCCGATGCTGCGCTCGAGGTACTGCGCGTAGCCGTCGAGGCGCTTCAGGCCGTTGTCGTAGTCCTGCACGGTCCTGAACGGCGCGGCCGACTTGCCCGAGGAGATGTCGGGGAAGTAGACGTGCACCCCGCTGAAGTGGTCGATGGGCAGTTGCGCCTGGATCGCGACGATGCCGCGCGCGTAGAAGTCGAGCAGCTGGCGACGCTCGTAGCTGAACACGTCGTAGGCGATGCGATCCTCGCGCGAGAGCGCGTCGCGATCGATAGCAGCGAGGCGCCGCGTGTCGTTCTCGGCATCCGCCTTCATGCGCGCGTAGTATTCCGGCGTGATGTAGTCCCCGAAGCGGTCGGCGTAGCGCATGTCGCCGCGCATCATCGCGCTCATGGGGTTCAGCGCGAGGGCCGCCTCGTCGCTGTCGGCGAAGATCTGCTTCAGCGCCGCGGCGTTGTCGGCCCTGGTGTCCGCCAGGGCGCCGGCTGCGCCGGCCAGCAACACCAGCGACATCGAGGCGCCGCGCGCCCATTTCGAAACCTGCATGAAATCCTCCCTGGTAGCGATACGGAAAAGTGCCGGTCGCGTGGATCCGCCGATTGTGGCGGTCGCGCACGCGGCAGCACGGCTGCCTGCGACGGATCGACACCGGGCCGCGACGAATGCCGCCCGTCCCGTCGCCGCTCCGGACATGCCGAATATAGCGCCCATTGCCTCGATGTGGCCGGTCCGGCGCGCGGCGACTCAGGGCCGGGCCGGCAGCTTCCCGAGGTAGTCGCTCCAGTGTACCCAGCCGCGGGCGGTCATGAAGCCCCACTCGCGGAACTTGGGCCCGGTGATGA
>CAYXJM010000062.1:5252-8078 GCA_964465455.1 uncultured Klebsiella sp. | reverse complement strand
ACCCAGCCGCGGGCGGTCATGAAGCCCCACTCGCGGAACTTGGGCCCGGTGATGAACAGGGTCGTCGCCCGCGTGCCCGCGAGGTGGACGCGGTGCATCTGCACGGCGCGGCGAAAGACGAAGTCCCCCGCACGGCGCACGACGATGCCATCCGGCGTCTCCTCGCGCAGCTCGCCCTCGATCACGTAGCTCAGGGAATGCCAGGGGTGGTCGTGGAGCTCGGGGCCGGGGTCGCTGCCGTGATAGCGGTGCAGGTACACATTCAGCAGGCGGTTCTTCGGCGCCACGTGCCAGCGGTACAGGTACGGTGCCCGGATCACGACATCGGCCGCGCGAGCGGCCATCAGGCGGTGCGCGAAGCGCGCGGCGACGCGGTTGAACATTGCAGGGCAATTCTCCATCGGCCCGGGTGCGGCAGAGCGGCGCATATTACCCTACTCGCACCCGCCGCCGCGGCGCGGACCCGCGCCGGTCAGCCCGCCGGCGGCCCCGCTGCAGCCTCGAGCTGCTCCTTCGCCCTGCGCATCAGCGCCTGCCGCGCGGGCGTCGACCGCAGCCCGCCCAGCTGCTCGATCGCCGCGTGCAGGAAGCGCCCGGCCTCGTCGCGCCGGCCGGCCGCGAGCAGCAGCTCGGCCATCTCCACCTTCCAGTCGGGCGAACCGCCGAGCGCGGGCTCCAGGGCGCGCATGCGCTCGATGGCCCGCTCCGGCCGCCCGAGGCGCAATTCCAGCGCGATGGCGTGACGCTGGATCTGCGGCGTGACGCCGATCTTCGCGTTGGCCTGGTCGAGCACGTCGAGCGCCTCGGCAACGCCCGCCCCGTCGCGCGCGGCCAGCAATTCCGCCAGCGATACATAGGTGCCCGGATTCGGCCTGGATTCGAGCGCGAGCAGTCTGCGGAAATCCGCTATGGCCGCGTCGTGATCGCCGGCATCGCGCGCGAGCCGCGCCCGGTACTCCAGGCAAGCCGCGTTGTCGGGAAAGCGCTGCAGGCAGGTGTCGAAATGGCGCCGCGACGCCGCGACATCACCGGTGCGGTAATCCAGCACGCCGAGCTCGAAGCTGAGCAATAGCGGATCGCCCAGCTCCCCGGCCCGCCGGAAGTCCGCCCGCGCCTTCTCGTACTGGCCGTCGTTGGAATAGACGATGCCGCGCTGGATGTAGAGCGCCTGGTCCCGGGGCGACTGCTCGATCCGGCCGTCGAAGTAGCGCAGCGCTTCCTCGACGCCGGGATGCGCCAGCACGCCCTGCGCTCCGGACAGCAGGGCGGCGGCGAACAGGAGGAATGCGGCGCGCCGGATCATCTGCAGGCGGACGGGCCGCACGCGGCCCGTCCCGAGCGCTCCGTTCAACGCTTGATCGTGAACTGGTCGAGCACCTTGCCGTCGACGTCGACGAACTTCGCGGTGAGCTCGAAGAAGGACGCGTCGACCACGACCGAGCCCTTCACCGCCAGCCCGTGCCGGCAACCCTCGAGCCCCTCGCCGGTGCATTCGGTATCGGCAGGCTGCGGCACGTGGGCCGCGTGGCGCAGCCACTCTTCGGGAAGGGTGACGTCGCCGGCGCGCACCCCCTTGTCGGCCTTGCCGGAACTCCCGGCCACCGTGTACACGACGCGGTCGTCGACACCGCCGCTGGTGGCGCTGACCTGGTCATAGGTGTCGTTGCCGTAGCCGAGCGCCGGCTCGCCGAAGCCGTTCAGCTCGGCATGCGTGGCGGCATCGAAGGTGTCCGACGTGCCCGTGTGCCCGCGCAGGTAGTACGAGCGCTCGTAGGAGTGCGAGTGACCGCTGTAGACGAGATCGACGCCGTAGTCCTCGAATACCGGCGTGAACTCGTTGCGCATGTCCCACTCGGGCTGGTCGACGCCGAGCCCGCCGTTGGTGTCGTCGGAATCGTGGTTCGCGCCCTTGGTGTAAGGCGGATGGTGGAAGATCACGATCGTCCAGTCGCGATCGTTGGCGGCGAGGTCCGCGACGAGCCATTCCTTCATCGCCTGGCGCTGCTCCGGGTCGCGCGCGCTGACCTGGGAATCGAGGCTCACGATGTGCACGTTGCCGTAGTCGACCGAGTAGTACTGCTCGGTTCCGCTGGCCAGGCCCCCGCTCTCGCCGGCCGTCGGCAGGCTGAAGATGTCCAGGTAGGGCATCCCCGTACCATCGGGCTGCAGGTCGCCGTTGCCGTCGTAATCCGCCGCGCTCGACGAGGTGCTCACTCCGCCCAAGGGAATCACCTCCGGCGCGCCGGGAGTGATCGGCTTGGGCGGATTGCCCTGGCAGGACGCGGGCGACAGCAGGCAGATGGGCAGCGGCCCGTAGCCCATCTCGTGATTGCCGATGGTGGGAAGCACGGCGGCGCTCTTCAGGATGTCGGGATAGATCTCGAAGAAGGATTCCTGCCACTGCGCGTCGGTACCGAGCAGGTACGCGGTGTCGCCCAGCGCGAGGAAGAGATCCACGGGCTCGTTGCGGCCCTGCGTCGCGTTGTAGGCATTGAATCCGGCCAGCACGGCGGCCGCCTCGCCGTCGTGCCCGCCTTCGGACTGCGTGCCCGAGTCGCCGACGATCAGGATGTGCGTATTGCCGTCGCGCGGCGGCTTGTTCCAGTCGGGCGCCGTGCGGAATTTCTGCGTCGGGCTGACCGTGTCACCGAGCGAATAGAAATAGGTCAGGTTGGATGCCAGCCGCGTGAGCCGCGCCTCGCGGTGCCCGCCGGCCGTCGGCACACCGGCGACGCACCGGCGCGAGTTCCTGTCGTACAGCATCGCCATGTTGGTGCTGTAACAGACCTCGGTGGCGTCGCCGCCGCGCCATTTGACGATGACGCC
>CAYXJM010000062.1:3235-5152 GCA_964465455.1 uncultured Klebsiella sp. | reverse complement strand
CGCGGCCTGCAGACGCGCCGCGAGGTCATGGGCCACGACTTCGTCGACAGGGCGCTCGCCGGCTGCGACGACTTCAGCGAGGAATTCCAGCAGCTGGTGACGCAGTTCTGCTGGAACGAGATCTGGAACCGTCCCGGCCTCGAGCGCCGCACGCGCAGCATGATCAACCTCGCGATGCTGATGGCGCTCGGCCGCTCGCAGGAATTCGCCGGCCACCTGCGCGGCGCGATCAACAACGGCGTGAGCAAGGACGAGATCAAGGAAGTGCTGCTGCAGGCCACGGTGTACTGCGGCATGCCGGCCGGCGTCGACGCGTTTCGCGTGGCGAAGGAGGTATTCCGGGAGATGGGGATCTGAGGCTGCGCCGCGCCCGCGCCTGCACGCCGCGCGCTTGACCGCTGCGCAAATTGGCGGCATCGTGCCGACACGAAATTTCGGACGCGGGAGCGGTCATGGCCATGCAGGGTTCGGCAGACGTTGGCGAAGCGGTTTACTGGGATCCGTACCGGCCCGACATCGGCGCCGACCCCTACCCGACGTTCCGGCGCCTGCGCGAGGAAGCGCCCCTCTACTACAACAAGGAATACGACTTCTACGCGATCAGCCGCTTCAGCGACGTCGAACGCTGCATGTCCGACCGGGAGACCTTCAGCTCGGCCAGGAGCGACATCCTCGAGTTCATCAAGGCGGACATCGACGTACCGAAGGGGATGTTCATCTGGGAGGACCCGCCGCTCCACACCGTGTACCGCAGCGTGGTCGCGCGCGTGTTCACGCCGAAGCGGATGAACGACCTGGAGGGCAAGATCCGCGCCTATTGCGCGCGCTGCCTGGATCCGCTGGCCGGCGCCGAACGCATCGACTTCCTCGCGGATCTCGGCTCCAAGCTGCCGGGGGGCGTCATCGGCATGCTGCTCGGCATCCCGGACGAGGATCGCGACGTGGTGCGCGAGCGGGTGGAGGCGGCGCTGCGTACCGAAAGCGGCAAGCCGATGGACGTATCGCAGGCGAGCTACCAGGGCGAAGGCTACGAGGACTACGTCGACTGGCGCGTCCAGAACCCGTCCGAGGACCTGATGACCGAGCTGTTGCGGACCGAGTTCCAGGACGAAACGGGCACGAAGCGCAGGCTCACGCGCGAGGAGGTCCTGATCTTCGTCAACGTGCTGGCCGGCGCCGGCAACGAAACCACGTCGCGCCTGATCGGCTGGATAGGCAAGGTGCTCGGCGACCACCCCGACCAGCGCCGCCAGATCGCGGCGAATCCCGCGCTGATTCCTGCCGCGATCGAGGAAATCCTGCGCTACGAACCGCCGGGTCCCGCGGTGGCCCGGTACGTGACGCGCGATGTCGAGATCCAGGGCCAGACGGTGCCGGCCGGCAGCGCGCTGCTGTGCCTGCTGGCATCCGCCAACCGCGACGAGCAACGCTTCCCGGACGGCGAGCGCTTCGATATCCATCGCCAGGGAGCGCCCCACATCACTTTCGGGCGCGGCATCCACGCGTGTCTCGGTTCGGCGCTGGCGCGGGTCGAGGGGCGCGTGGCCCTGGACGAACTGCTGAAGCGCTTCCCCGACTGGACGGTGGACACGACGAGCGCCCGGCTGTCCTCGTCGTCGTCGACGCGCGGCTGGGACACCCTGCCGGCGTTCACGCGCTAGGCGGCGGCACCCGCGGCCGGGAAGGCAAGGCCGCGGCCACCCCCGATCGGTGTCCGCACGACGAATTGTCCCGAGGCTCACATGGCACGAATCACCTACGTCGAATTCAGCGGCACGGAGCGCGTGCTCGATGTCGCGCCCGGATTGTCCGTCATGCAGGGCGCGGTCGAGAACAACGTGCGCGGCATCATCGCCGAGTGTGGCGGCGCCTGCTCGTGCGCGACCTGCCACGTCTACGTGGATCCGGCCTGGTTCG
>CAYXJM010000062.1:0-3135 GCA_964465455.1 uncultured Klebsiella sp. | reverse complement strand
TACCATGAGCGAATCGACCGGCCTGGCACAGCTGCGCGCGCGCAACTACCGCGTCGTGCAGTGGGCGACGGGCAACATCGGCCTGCGCTCGCTGCGCGCCGTGATCGAGCATCCCGCGCTGACGCTGGCGGGGCTCTACGTCTATTCCGACGCCAAGGCCGGACGTGATGCCGGCGAGCTCTGCGGGCTGCCGCCCACGGGCGTGACGGCGACGCGCAGCATCGACGACATCCTCGCGCTCGGGGCCGACTGCGTGCTGTACATGCCGCAGCAGACCGACGTCGACGACCTGTGCCGGCTGCTGGCATCGGGCGCCAATGTCGTCACCACGCGCAACGAGTTCCACCTGCCGGGCCGCATGGACCCGGAACTGCGCCGGCGCATCGAGGAGGCCTGCCGGCGCGGCGGCTCCTCGATCCACAGCACCGGCAGCAGCCCGGGTTTCATCACCGAGGCCGTGCCGCTCGCGCTGACCTCGATCCAGCGCCGGCTGGACTGCCTGCGCATCCACGAGTATGCCGACTGCAGCTCGCGCGACTCGCCGGAGATGATCTTCCGGATCATGGGCTTCGGGCAGGCACCGGACCCGCGGGCCGAAGCCGGGCGCGTGCACCACCTGCGCGAGGCCTTCGGTCCCTCGCTGCAGCTGGTCGCCGAGGCGCTGGGACTCTCGTTCGACGGCGTGGACGCCAGCGGCGACGTCGCCTTCGCGCGGCGGCGCACCACGATCGCCGCGGGCGTCATCGAGGCCGGAACCGTGGGCGCCCTGCGCACCACCGTCAGCGGCATGCGCCGGGGCAAACCGCTGATCAGCTTCACCGCCAACTGGTTCGTCACCACCGAGCTCGACAAGGACTGGGAACTGCGCGGCGACGGCTGGCGGCTGGAGGTCGAGGGCGACGCGCCGCTCGACATGCACCTGCAGTTCACGGTGCCGCCGGAGCGCAAGGCCGCGACGACGCCCGGTTACACCGCACACCGCGCGGTGAACGCGGTGCCTTGTGTCTGCGCGGCCGAGCCGGGCATCCGCACCTCGGTGGACCTGCCGCAGATCATCGCCGATCTGCGCGAGCCGGGCGCGCGCTGACCCGGCGCCACGGCGGGCACGATCGCCACAGGCAGAACCGAATGAACGACGGCGGATTCCGGGGTTTCGAACTGCACGGCAAGACGGCCGTTGTGACCGGCGGCGCCAGCGGGATCGGCGCGGGCATCGCCGCGACGCTGGCCCTGGCCGGGGCCACGGCGCTCATCGTCGACCGCGACGGCTCCGCGGCCGAACGCACGGCCGCGGATCTGGCGCGGCAGGGCCATCGGGCAGGCTGGATCGCGATCGACCTGACCGACGAGGCCTCCGTCGCGAGCGGCTGCGCCCGGTTGCTGGAACGGCACGGCGCGCCGTGGTTGCTGGTGAACAACGCCGGGCTGCAGGACCGCGAACCCCTGCTCGACGCGACCAGCGCGGAGTGGGACCGCCTCCATGCCGTGAACGCGCGCGGCGCGTTCCTGATGACCCGCGAGCTGGGCCGGGCCATGGTGGCGGCCGGTGCCGGCGGCCGCATCGTCAACATCGCCTCGAACTGCGTGCATGCGCCGATGTCGGTGGGCCTGGCTTCCTACGCGGCGTCCAAGGGCGCGCTCACGGCGCTCTCCCTGGCGAGCGCATTCGAACTGGTGGAGCACGGCATCACCGTGAACACCGTGATGCCGGGCGGCGTGATCACGCCGGGCGCCATGAACGCGCGCGGCAATGCCCCATCCGGCCCGGCGCGGCGCAAGCCGCCGCTCGGCATGTGCGAGCCCGGGGACATCGCCGCCGCCGTGCTGTTCTTCGCCTCCCCGGCCGCGCGCCGCGTCACCGGCCAGGTGCTCACGGTGGACGCCGGGCTGTCACTCACCTGAGCAGCGGAGCAACGCATGGACGACTCGCGTTATCTCGAAGCCTGGCTCGCGATCGGCGCGGTCAAGGCGCGCTATTGCCGCCTGCTGGACACCAAGGACTGGGCCGGCTTCGCCGCGCTGTTCACGGAAGATTTCGAGCTGGACGTCAGCGAAGGGACCGCGCTGCCGGTGATCCGCGGCCGCGATGCCGCCGTGGAGCAGATCCGCTCCTCGGTGGCCAGCGCACGCACCGCGCACCAGGTCCACTCGCCGGAGATCACGCTGACGAGCGACGACGAAGCGCAGGTGATCTGGGCGATGCAGGACCGCGTGGTGTGGCCGCCGGAACAGGCGACCGAGCGCGGATTCGCCGGGCTGACCGGCTACGGCCACTACCACGAGCGCTACGTCAGGCGGGACGGCGCGTGGAGGATCGCCGCGCTGCGGCTCACGCGGCTGCACATCGACGCGCAGCCGCTGGCCTGTTGAGCTGCGCCATCCGCAGGGCGCGCCCGCGCACGCCTGCAATCAGAAGCGGTTCCGGATCGGTTTCACCGCGGTGCCGAAACGCT
The DNA here is from genome assembly GCA_964465455.1 of uncultured Klebsiella sp. Taxonomy (GTDB): domain Bacteria; phylum Pseudomonadota; class Gammaproteobacteria; order Pseudomonadales; family UBA5518; genus UBA5518. The sequence goes on along the minus strand of CAYXJM010000062.1, from coordinate 682 downwards.
CCTTGCGCGGCTTGTGCGCGAGCGGCGGCAACTCGAAGGGCTCCTCCGGGAGGCGCGTGTCCGGCACGCTGTCGAGCAGGTGCCTGATCAGGTTCAAGCGACCGCGCTTCTGGTCGTTGAAATCGACCACGTGCCACGGCGCGTGGCGCGTGTGGGTCGCCTTGAACATCGCGTCGCGCGCCCGGCCGTATTCCTCGTAGTTCTCGCGCGACTTCAGGTCCACGGGCGACAACTTCCAGCGCTTCAGCGGATCCGTGGCGCGCTCCGCGAAACGCTCTTCCTGGTACTGCTGATCGACGCTCAGCCAGTACTTGCGCAGCAGCATGCCGTCATCGACCAGCAACTTCTCGAATACGGGCGCCTGCGCCAGGAAGCGCTCGTACTCGGCCTCGCTGCAGAACCCCATCACCCTCTCGACCCCGGCGCGGTTGTACCAGCTGCGGTCGAACAGGACCATCTCGCCGGCCGCCGGCAAGTGCGCGATGTAGCGCTGGAAGTACCACTGCGTGGCCTCGCGCTCGCCCGGCTTCGGCAGCGCCACGACCCTGACCTGGCGCGGGTTCAGCCGTTCCTCTATCGTGCTGATGACGCCGCCCTTGCCCGCGGTGTCACGCCCCTCCAGCAGCACCACGAGCCGCTTGCCGGTGTGTTGCAGCCAGCGCGCCATGTTGTTCAGCTCGAG
>CAYXJM010000061.1:0-10500 GCA_964465455.1 uncultured Klebsiella sp. | reverse complement strand
ACACGCACCTGGTGATGCACGGTTCCTCCTCGGTGCCGCAGGACTGGCTCGCGATCATCAACGAGTACGGCGGCGAGATCGCCGAGACCTACGGCGTGCCGCTGGAGGAAATCCAGGAGGGGATCCGCAACGGCGTGCGCAAGGTGAACATCGACACGGACCTGCGCCTCGCCTCGACCGGCGCGATCCGCCGCTTCATGGCGAAGAACCGCTCCGAGTTCGACCCGCGCAAGTACCTGAAGGAAACCGTCACCGCGATGAAGGCGATCTGCAGGGAGCGCTACGAGGCCTTCGGCACCGCGGGCCAGGCCGACAGGATCCGGCCGCTGTCGCTCGAGGCGATGTACCGCCGCTACGCCAGCGGCGAGCTGGACCCGAAAGTCGGCTGAGGCGGTGAGCGAAGGCCCGCTTCGCCAGAGCCGCATCGCCGCGCGCGCGTTCGACCCCGCGGCGGTGCGCGCCGCGATGCGCCCGCTCGGGTTCTCCGGCCTGAGCGTCGTCTCGGGCGCGGAGCAGGACTACTTCGCCTTCTACGGCATCGACTTCGCGCACCGTGTCCCGGGCGTCACGCACCACTTCGGGCGTCTCGCCGCCAGCGGCTACGAGATCGCCTGCCACTTCTACGAGCTCGCGCGAGCGCGCGGCACCTGCGTGCTGCTGCACGGGTATTTCGATCACGCGGGCCTCTACGCGCGCGTGATCGAGCACTGCCTGCGCCGCGGCTACAGCGTGCTGATCTGGGACCTGCCCGGCCACGGGCTCTCGAACGGGCCGCAGGCCAGCATCCACGACTTCGAGGTCTACACCGACGTGCTTGCGGCGGTGCTCGATCACCACCGCGACCGGCTGCCGGCGCCGCTCCACGCGATCGGCCAGAGCACCGGCGGCGCGGTGCTGATGAGCTGGGCCTTCCGCAAGTGCCGCTCCGCGGCGCAGTGTCCGTTCTCGCGCATCGCGCTGCTCGCGCCGCTGGTGCGGCCCGCGCGCTGGCATCACGTGAACCTGCTGTACACGGTGCTGCGCCCGTTCCGCAGCGGCGTGCCGCGCAAGTTCGTGCCGAACTCCGGCGACGCGGAATTCCTCGCCTTCGTGCAGAACGACCCGCTGCAGAGCCGTTTCCTGCCGGTGCAGTGGGTGGGCGCGATGCGGCGCTGGGTGCGCGAATTCCGCGCGCACCCGGTCACGGATTTCGCGCCGCTCATCATCCAGGGCAGCGTCGACGAGACGGTGGACTGGAAGTGGAACATCCCGATGATCCGGCAGAAATTCCCGCACGCGGAGCTGCGCATGATCGAGGGCGCGCGCCACCACCTCGTGAACGAGTCGCGCGCGCTGCGCGAGCAGGTGTTCGCGGCGCTCGCGCTCGACTGAGCCCTCTGTGTAGGAGCGGCCCATGGCCGCGATCGTCGCGCGCATGGCGCGCTCCTACAAGGACCTCGCCAGGCGCTCGCGCGCTGCACGGGAGGTGCGCGTCATGACCAGGATCCTGTGCCTGCTGCTGTTGCCGCTGCTGCTCGGCGCGTGCGCGCCCGTGGCGACGCGCGAGGCGAGCGGCGGCGTCACGCGCGAGCAGGTGCTCGCCGGAGAACCCCTGTTCGGCCCGGGCACCCGGCCGCCGCTGCCCGAGGCCGACATCCTCGCGCTCGACCAGCCGATGCGCGATTTTCTCGCCCGCCACGTCGACCGGCACGCGAGCGCGCCGGCGCGCCTGCGGCAGCTCGTGAACGCCGTGATCGACCCCGGCAGCTTCGGCCTGCACTACAGCGAGGCGACGCGCACGGCCCGCGAGACCTTCGCGACGCGCGACGGCAACTGCCTGTCGTTCACGACGCTGTTCGTCGCGCTGGCGCGCGAGGCCGGGCTGAAGGCGCGCTTCCAGCAGATCGACATCCCGCCGGACTGGGAGCAGCGCGGCGAGCTGTTCGTGCTGAACCGCCACGTGAACGTGCTGGTGGACCTCGGGCCGGACGGGCGCAGGGCCGTCGATTTCAACGTCGCCGACTACCGTTCCGGCTACGACCGTGAACCGGTGTCCGACCGCCGCGCCGAGGCGCACTACCACAGCAACCTGGGGGCCGCGCAGCTGCAGGCGGGCGAGCTGCGCGCCGCGTTCCTCCACCTGCGCCGCGGGTTGCAGGCCGACGCGTCCTTCTCGCCGCTGTGGACCAACCTCGGCACGGTCTACCTGCGAGCGGGCGCGCTCGGGCATGCCGAGGCCAGCTACCTCGAGGCGCTGCGCCACGACGCGGCCGACATGGTCGCTGCCAGCAACCTCGCAGGGCTCTACGAGCGCCGCGGCGACGCGGCGCTTGCCACGCACTACCGCGAGCTGGCCGAGCGCCATCGCGACAACAACCCGTATTTCCGCTTTCAGCGCGCGCGCGCGGCCTTCGTTGCGGGCGACTACGCCGCCGCGCGCGGCGATCTCGATTTCGCGATCCGCCGCAAACCCGTGGAGGACACCTTCTACTTCCTGCGTGCGCTGGTCCGCCTGCGGCTAGGCGACGCCGACGGCGCGCGCGCCGACCTCGAGCGGGCGGAGTCCGTGGCCGCCGACGAAGCGCTCAAGCGCAACTACCACGCCAAGATGCAGCTGTTGCCGGGACAGTCCGGGCGCTAGCCCTCGTATCCGGGGCGCGGCCCGGCCCACCCGTGCACCCGCCTCAGGTGCCGGGTTGCTGGCTCGCGTCGAGCTCCGCCAGGGGCCGGCGCGCAATCTCCCGCGCCTCGCCGTCCGGCAGGCCGAGGAAGCGCAATATCGCGGCGGCGGTGCGCTCGGGCAGATCGGGACCGGGCAGGGCCACGACGCGCGACAAGGCGGGCGGAATCGTCCCGGCGCTGCCTTGCCCGTACTCGATCTCGACGGCCAGTGCCGCCAGCGTACCGCCCGCGAGCCCGATGAAGGCCGTCAGCGCGTCGTCCGGCGGAAAGCGGCCGGCGGTGATTCCCTTCTGTATGTCCCGCAGCAGGCGCGCGCCCAGGCCGCGGGTGAGCATCCGTGACGACAACCCCTCGCGCAGCAGGAAGCGCGCCCACACGCCATCGCGCCGGCCGCGGTACAGCGTGTGGCGAATCGACGCGGCAATGACCTCGGCCGGGTCGGAGACGTCCGCGAGCGCCCGGTCGAGCGCGTCGGCGAATTCCTCGAAGACCAGGTCGATCAGCGCGCGGTGGATGGCCTCCTTGGATTCGAAGTGGTTGTAGAACGAACCGAAGCCCACGTCGGCCGCTTCGGTGATCTCGTTGACCGCGACCGCATCCATGCCACGCTCGCCCATCAGCCTGAGCGCCGCGTTCAGGAGGCGCGCGCGGGTCTCGCGACGCCGCCGCGCGCCGCGCGTCGCCGGGGCCACGGTGCCGGTGTCTGCGGTGGCGGCGTTCGCCGGCGTCGCGCGGCTCGCGCGCGGCGCCCGGCCGCGGCCTGGTGCGGGCTTCGCTGCGTTCATGTCGTTCACTCTCCCTGCGGCCACGGGCGACGGGCGACCGGACCGCCCGCCGCGAGCGCGCGCCGCGTCAGGGCGTATACCAGACCGGGGAGGTATAGGCCCGTTCCTGCAGCGTCATGGTCACCTCGGGCGGCATGGCGACGCCGAAACGCTTCGCGTCGAAGGCGGTCCAGCGCGGGGTCGGGATCTCGATCACGCGTGCGTAGTAGAACGCACGCTCGCCCGGATCGAAGTCGGGATCCTTCCACGATGCCGCGAGCTCGGCCGCACCGATGGTGTTGGTGTAGAAGGCACCCGGCACGTCCACGGTGTTGCCGACCGGCGTCCGGCAGCGTCCGTCGCGGCCGATCCGCCGGCCGTCGGACACGGCGACGTCGTAGATGCGCTCGCGTGGCTGGCCGTGCCGGTCCAGCCAGCCCTTGACGATCTGGATGCGGTCCAGGTTCGCGCCATCCGGATCGCGCAGCGCGCGCACCAGGAAGGTCGGCGCCGCGCCGGCCGGCGCCCGGGCGAGATCCCCGCCCATGGGCACCCCGTGCGCGTAGCCCTCGGCGGCAAAGTCCGAGCGGCCCAGGGTTGCGGCGGGGAAGTCCCAGCCCGCGAACAGCCGCACGCTGATCCGCGTCCCCGTGGTCCCGTAGACCTCCCGGCGCTCCATGGCGTCGAAGATCGCCTCGCGGGTGTTCTCCGTCGCCCACACGCCCATCAGTCCGGAGGCGCCGAGCTCCCATCCGCGCGTCACGAGTTCGGGCTTCATCGCCGGGATGGCGGCGTGCTCCCAGCGCTGCGGCTGCGGCTCGGTGCCGACGGTCTTGCCGAAGAAGTTGTCTTCGTCGGTGGTGGACAGCGCCGTGTGCGTGTCGGTACTGCCGATCAGGCCGAACTTGAACGGATTGGCGCCGAGTTGCTGTTCCAGTGCCAGACCGCGCAGCATCGCCGTGCGGGCATAGTTGCCGGGGAGCATGTCCGGGGTCGTGGCCGAGTTGCCACCGAGGTTCGACTTGTCCCACACCTCGAAGCCGGCGAACTCGTCCTCCGGCGACAGCAGCGGATGCGCCTCCCCGGTGCCCTTCGGCTGCGTGACCTCGTAGAGCGGCTCCAGCCGCGCGCGCGTCTTCGCGTAGTCGAGGTCGAACGCGCGCCCGTCGCGCGTGGTCGTGGCGAACATCATGCCGTTGCTGAGGTTGCCGTTGTGCGCGATCGCCAGCAGCCGCCCGCCGGTGTCCTGCTCGTAGCCCTGCATCCACTGCCACAGCTTCTCGGGGTCGTCGCTGTCGTAGGCCGAGAACGGCAGCGTCTGCCGCGCCCGCTTCCCGTCGTCGCGGAAAACCACGTTGCGGTGCAGGTTGTTGCCCCCGGGAGTGGCGGTCCACTCGAAGCCGATGAAAGCGGTGAACCGGCCGGGTTCGTTGAATCGCTCGGCCGTCTCGATGACCTGTTCCCAGGCCGCGCGCGTCATGTCGCGGCTGCCGATCGGGTCCTTGCCGGTCGTGCTCCCCTCGCGGATCCAGTCCGCGAAAGCCTCGAAACCCCGGCCCTGCTTCACCAGGTCGTGCCAGCGCTTGCCGGTGGGATTGCCGAGCACGAGCGGGTCGGAGGCCGCGATCATCGGCGCCAGCCCGATGTTCTCCGCATGGTCGGAAACGACGAGAAAATCGTAGGGCCGGCGCAGGCGTACCGGCTGGCCGGTGCTGCTGATCACTTCCTCGCCGCGCGCGAAGCGGTACGCCGCCTCCGGGCCCAGCGTGCATCCGGCCATGCCGGCGTCCGCGGAGTAGGATGTGTGGACGTGCGTGTCACCCCACAGCAGCTGCTGCGCCGCGTGCGCGCGCGCGTGGGGCGAATAGGGCGCGGTCGACGAGGGAGCCGCCAGCGCGCCCGGCCCGTCGACGAAGGCGATCAGCGCGCAGCAGCACGCGCGCGCCGCCAGCATGAATCGGTGCGAAAGAGCGGTCATCGGGTCGGCCTCCGGGGCTTCGGGCGCGGCGCCCGGCACGACGGGTTTCCCGTCCGGGCGCGCGGCTGAAAAGAATATATCTTACACAAATGATGAAAATATCAAATATGTCGCCCCCCGGCCGCCCGTCGCCACGCAGCCGGCGCTGCGCCTGCAATTTTCCGGGTCCGGTTGAATCCACCGGCGTGCCGGCCGCGTCTCTACGGTGAGGCAGCCGGACCATCGGTCGCCACCCGCGATCCCACCGAGGAGATACCGCATGAACAGCATCCGACGCACCCTCCCCCGCCTCGGCGCCTGCGCGGCGCTCGCCCTGGCCATCGGCCTCGCGCGGGCCGAAGACAGCGCCGCGCCAGCGGCGCCCGCGCCGCCGGCCGGAAGCACCGCGCCGGCTGGCGCAGGCGAATCCGCGGGCGCAGCGGGCCCGTTCACGATGCGCATCGGGGGCCGCGACGAGGCCGGCGACCACGGCAAGGGCATCGTGATCACGGTCGACGGCGACGAGGACGAGGCGCGGGCAGCCGGGGAGCGCGCCGCCCGCGCCGCCGCCCGGGTGCGCGAGGAGCTGGAAACGGCGCTCGCCGGCCTGCCGGCCGAGGTGCGCAAGGATCTCGACCCGCACGAACTCGCGGAGCTGAGCGGCGCGCTCGCCGACCTGCAGACGCTGCGCGAGCGCGACGCGGCGCACGCGGACGGTGGCTCCTGGGCCGGGGAACTCGCCGCGGCCATCGTGCCGGTGACGATCCTCTTCCTCGGCCCGGTGCTGATCGTCGCGATCGTCGGCTACAACAACCGCCGCAAGCGCGAGATGGTGCACCGCAGCATCGACCGCTTCGTCGAGCAGGGACAGGCGGTCCCGGCGCAACTGCTGGAGGCGCTCGACAAGGGCAGCGCCAACGGCAGGACGGGGCTGCAGCGCGGCAGCGTCAACGTGGCGCTCGGCGTCGGCATCGGCGTGGCGCTCTACGCCATGTCGGGCGCCGACACGGCGACGCTCGGCCTGATCCCGCTAGGCATCGGCATCGCGCAGCTCGTCGTGTGGGCCATCGAACGAAAGCCCGCGGCCGGCGGCCCGGCGTCGCGCTGAGGCCGCGCACGCGTGGCGCTGGAGGCCAGCGACGAGGAGCTCCTGCGGCGCGCCGCGCGACCCGGGGGCCGGCAGGCGTTCGCGCTGCTGGTGAACCGGCACCAGTCGGAGCTCCGCGGGTCGTTGCGCCGCCTGACGCGCGGCAATGCGGCGCTGGCCGACGATCTCGCCCAGGAAGCCTTCATCAGGGCGTGGCGTGCGCTCGGCGACTTCCGCGGCGAGAGCAGCTTCCGCACCTGGCTCTACCGCATCGCCTACCGCTGCTTCCTCAGCGAACTGCGGCGCGGCGAGCCGCAGACCGCGGAGCTCGGCGAGTGGCACGCGGTGGCGGACGACACCGCCGGGGCGGGCGCCTTCATGCGGGACTTCGAGCGCGCGATGGCCGCGCTCGCCCCGGCGCAGCGCGACGCGGTGCACCTCGCGCTCGCGCGCGGCTTCTCGCACCCGGAGATTGCCGACATAATGGGCCTGCCCATCGGAACCGTGAAGACGCACGTGCTGCGCGGCCGCCAGAAGCTGCAGCAATTGCTCGGCGACTGGGAGGAGGGATTCAGCGATGACACATGACGACGACTGGCTGGTGCGCGCGCTGCGCGCCCACGAGCCGCGGCTCGACGACGACGGCTTCACGCAGCGCGTGATGGCCGCCCTGCCCCCGGTGCGTGCCGCCGGGCGCCCGCGCGCGGACTGGATCGTGCTGCTCGGCGCCGCCGCCGGCTCGGCGGTGGCCGCCACGCAGTTCCCGCTCGCCTCGCTGCTCGGGCCGTGGCTCGAGCTCGCTCCCTCGCTGCTGCACGACGCGCAGCTGGTCCGGGCGGGCGGCGTCGTGATGCTCGCCGGCACGGCGCTGGCGCTGCTGGCCGAACCGCTGCGGCGGGCGCTCTGAGTGCAACTGCTCGAGCAGGCGCGGCAGGCGGTCGCGCGGCGGGATTTCACGCGCGCCGATGCGCTCTATCGCGAGGCGCTGGATTGCGGCGCCGCCGCCGCGCGACTCGAGAGCCTGCGCTACCTCGCGATGCGCGCCTTTCGCGCCGGCGCCCCGGCCGAGGCGGCCGCGTACGGCCGCATGGTGGTCGCGCTGGAGCCTGGCGTCGCGACGCACTGGCTGAACCTCGGCGTCGCCTGCCAGGGCGCGGGTGATCTCGCGGCGGCGCGCGAGGCCTTCGCCGAGACGCTGCGCCTCGATCCGCGCAACCACACCGCGGCGCTGTGCATCGGCGAGGTCCTCGAGGCGAGCGGCGACCGCGCGGGTGCCGCGATGGCCTACTGGCGCGCGATCCTCGCGGCGCAGTCGCAGGGCGCCTGGCGCGACCGCGACAGCACCCCGGCCTCGCTGCTGCCGCGCGTGGTGCACGCGATGGACTACGTCGACGCGGAACGCCCCCGCCTGCTGCACCAGGTGCTCGCGCCGCTGGTCGAGGCCTGCGGCGAGGGCGAGATGCGCCGCATCCGCGCGGCGCTGCGCATCTACCTGCGCCAGGACGCGCCGGACTACCCGGATCCGCGCCAGAAGCCGACCTTCCTCTTCGTGCCCGGCTTGCCGACGGCCGCCTTCCTGCCGCTGGACCTGTTCCCGTGGATCGCGGCGCTCGAAGCGCAGACCGGCGCGATCCGCGACGAGATGCTGGCCGCCGTTGCCGCGCGCGAGGGGCTCCAGCCGTTCCAGGATCGCGAGCAGCTCGGCCGGCTGGTCGCCGGCGCACCGGACGGGAGCAGCTGGGACGCGCTGTTCTTCCATCGCCACGGGCAGCGTTTCGCGGCGAACTGCGCGCGCTGCCCCGTCACCACCGCGGCGCTGGAAAGGTTGCCGCGCGTGACGATCCGCGAACACGCGCCGGAGATCCTGTTCTCGCTGCTTCGCCCCGGCGCGCACATCCTGCCGCACCGCGGCGTCACCAACGCGCGCGTGGTGGCACACCTGCCGCTGGTGGTGCCGCCGGAGTGCGCGCTGCACGTGCTGGGCGAGCCGCCGCATGCGTGGCGCGAGGGCCGCGTGATGGTCTTCGACGACACCTTCGAGCACGAGGCGTGGAACCGCAGCAGCGAGCTGCGCGTGATCCTGCTGATGGACACCTGGAACCCCTGGCTCAGCGAGGCCGAGCGGCTCGCCGTCACCGCGCTGGTCGAGGGCATCGGCGACTTCCGCATCGGCGGCGAGCGCATTGCCGAACGCAGCCGCCGCGACGACGCTTTCCTGTAGCGGGCTCTCAATCCGCGGGGCTCACGTCGAAGGCGACCGTGAGCCGTTCCCCCGGCGCCGTGAACGGCACCGTGCCGTGCCACAGGTACGACGGGAACAGCACCAGCCGTCCCACCTCGGGCGCGAGCAGCAGCTCGGGCGGATCCTGCGCGGTGGCGAGCGGCAGGTCGCTGCGGCCGAACTCGAGGCAGCCCTCGGGCGCGGTGTCCGCGAGCCCCGCCGGCAGTTCCACGTAGAGCGCCGAGCTGAGCCAGCCCTGCCCGTGGGTGTGGGGCACGTGGAAACCGCCCGGGCGCAGCAGCACCGACCACGAGCCCTCGATGCGAAAGCGCGCCGGGCGTCGTCGCAGGAAGGGATGCGCGTCGTCGCGCGGCAGCGCGGCGATGTAGTCGGCCACCACGCTCTCGATGCACTGGCGCAGGCGGACGATCGGTGGCTCGCGACGCAGCAGCAGGTTGCCCAGCGTCTGGGTGCCGCCGCGCAGCGACTGGTCCAGCGGGTGCTGCGCGGCGCCGTGCATGCCGCGCAGCAGCGCCGCGAGCCCGGCGAAGAACGCGCGCTCCAGTCCGTGCGCGGCGAGCGCGTAGGTGCGCACGAAACGCCCGGTGTCGAACAGCGCGCGGTGGCGCGCGTCGCCGTCCAGCTTCCACGCCGTCGCCAGGTTGGCGAGCAGCAGCTGGTCCCCGGGTGCGGCCGCGAGCGAGCGCTCGAGCCGCGCCGCCGCCTCGCGCGCGCGGCCCTGCAGCATCAGGAAGCGCGCGTGATCGAGCGCCGCGCCGCTGTCCGCCGGGTGGCGCGCCAGGCAGTCGCGGAAGACGCGCTCGGCCTCCTCCGTCCGGCCGGCTGCGACCAGCAGGCGGGCGCGCAGGCGCTGCACCTCGGCGCCCTGCGCGATCTCCTGCTCGAGACCCTCGACGAGGCCGAGCGCGCGCTCGCGCTCACCGACGCGCTCGAGCCGCAGCGCCAGCGCGGCCTGCAGCCGCGCATCGCCGCACTGCTGCCAGCCGCGCACGAGGCTCTCGCCCACGCGCTGCGTCGCGCCGTTCTCGAAATGGATCCGGTCGATCGCCTCGTGCGCGGCGAGGTGCGCGGGTTCGCGCGCGACGATGCCCTCGAGCAGCGCGAGCGCGTCCTCGCGTCGCCCGGCATCGAGCAGGATCGCGGCGCGCTCGAAGCAGAGCGCGACCGGGGCGCCGGGGCCCGCGGCCTCCAGTACCGAGAGCGCCTCCCCGGCCTCGCCCTGCCGGCGCAGTGCCACCGCGAGGTTCAGCCGGCTGCGCGCGTCGGCCGGGTCGTGCGCGAGCTGCGCCCGGAGGTGGCGTGCCGCCTGCGGCCACTCCTGCAGGCGCAGGTGCAGCGAGGCGGCCAGCGCGTGCTCGCGCGGCGTGCAGTCGTGCCCGGCGCGAAGCGCCAGCGCTTCCAGCGCAAGGCGGTGCTCGCGCCGCTCGTGGTGCAGCAGCGCGAGGTTGAAGCGCGCGTCGGCGAAGTCGGGCTGCAGCGCGACGGCCTTGCCGTAGCAGCCGATTGCGCGCTCCGGCTCGCGGGAGCGCAGGTGGTTGCCGAAGTTGTTCCACGCCGGCGCGTCCGCCGGGCGCGCCGCGAGGTAGCGCTCGAAGCAGTCCGTGGCCGCGGCGGCATTGCCGGCCAGCGAATGCGCCATCGCGGCGATGCCGAGCGCCGCGAGCGGGCGGCCGGCCGCGCACAGCGGCGCCAGCAGCGTCGCGCAGTCCGCGTAGCGCTGCTGCTGCAGCAGTTGCTGCGCCTGCAGCAGGGTCTGTCGTTCCTGTTCCATGGGCCCGGGCCGTGACGG
>CAYXJM010000060.1:0-10545 GCA_964465455.1 uncultured Klebsiella sp. | reverse complement strand
ATCACCGCTTCGCGAGCCCGAGCCGGAAGATCGCGGACCTGGCGGGCAAGCCGGAAGAGGATTGGCCACCGATGCACTACAGCGCCGTGCACTACCTGTTTCCCAACACGATCCTCACCTACTCGGACGCGATCGACGGCAGCATGGCGGTCGTGGCGCTGAACCGCTCGTTCCCCGGCCGGCACATCGGCGAAACCACGGTGCTGTACTCCACGTACCGACCCGCGGATTCACGCGGGGTCGAGCGTGCAGCGTACGAGTCGCTCCACGACGCGGTGCTGGACATCAACAGGAACGAGGACCTGGTCACGGTGGGACGTGCCTGGCAGAACTACTGCCGCCTGCCTGCGACGGAACCGCTGGTATTCGGCCGCAACGAGATGATCCTGCAGCGCTATCACGCGGACGTCGCAAGCGCGGTGAACATGCCCCTGTAGCGCGATCAGGCGGCAATCGGGCGGCCCTGCGCTCTCCGCGGGGCGAACATGCAGGCGTCACCGGCAGGACGCGCTTCAGTCGACGAACAGGCGGATCAGCTCGTCCAGGACCTGGTTCGCCCGCATCAGCTTGCTCTCCGGCAGCTGTTCGACCTTTTCTCGCATGGCCTCGCGCAAACGGCTCATCATGCCCTTCGCCACTTTCCTGCCCGCCGGGGTCAACTGCGCCTCGAACGACCTGCGATCTCCAATGACCGGCTTGCGGCATATGAGGCCGGCTTTCTCCAGCCGGACCAGCGTCTTGGTCAGACCCCCGGACGTCTGCATCTGTGCGATGTTCAGCGCACCAGGAGTCTGGGGACCGAGGGCGTAAAGGATCGCGAGCACGTAGTATTCGGCGGCATTGCGTTGCGATCCGCCCAGCGCACTCGTCCAGAAGCCGGTCTCCATACGCGACAGGATCAGCATCCTGGTGAACAGGCTGACGTTCCTGGCATCGGCGTCTTCGAATTCTTTCCTCCAGGCGTTCTCGACCGCATTGATGAATGCGTCGATCCCCTCGGGCGCTGCCTTGCCGGTCGTCTTGCCTTTCATGTTGCCATCGGGTTCCCGTGTGTCTGACTCGGCCGCCAGCATAAGCGGAACTATGCTGATTCACCCAAACCGGCACGCGACAGCGACTTCAAGTACTGGTTTTGGCTCAGCCGCAAGGAGCGGCGGCTTCGGCGCTCAGGGGGTCGGTCTGATCGTGAGCTCCACCTTGCCGACCCGCAAACCCCACTTCCCGACCGACGCGTGGTTCAGCACGCGGTCGTCGGCGGTCCTGACCATCACGTCCCGGAAGCGAACCTTCATGCCCGGCTCGCCGGTGTCGGAAGGCAGCCGGACGTCGTATTCGAGGCGAAACGCCGGGCCGTCCTGCCAGCCTCTCGCCTCGCCGATCACGTCTTCGCGCGTTCCGCGGTATTTTCCGTCGCCGTCGAGCGTCAGGATCCAGGTCTTGTGGTCCCTTTCCCCGTCGTCGTACTCGAACCGTTCCGTCAGCGTGAACGTGTTCCCGGAGCGCGTGCCGTCGAGGTAGGCGGTGAAGCCACGCCTGACGCCGTTGATCGCCGAGAACTCTCCCCGGGCGACGGTGGAGCCGGCGAGATCACGCTCGATGACGAAGGCCGAGTCCCCGGTCTCCTTCGGCAATGGGGGTGCGTGTGCACATGCGCCGAGCAGTGGGGCCGCGAGCAAGGCGAGAAGTATCGTGCGACTCATGCCGGTTCTCCACGGTGTCGGCTTGTGTACGCCGAGCGCAACCGGCTGGACCAACCGCACGGTGCGGCCGTTGGCGCCGGTCGCAGGCCCGGGGGCCGGGTGCTTATCCGGTCGGCCCTCCGCGGCTACACTGCAGCAGGTATCGGGCGGAGAAAACCACAATGCAGACCCGCTTCACCTTCTGCCGCACCTGCGAGGCCACCTGCGGCCTCGAGGTGGACGTCGACGGCGGTCGCGTCGTCGCCATACGGCCAGACCGCGCGCACGTCGTGAGCAAGGGCTACTCCTGCGTGAAGGGCATTCACTTCGACAAGGTGCAGAACAGCCCCGACCGCATCACGCAGCCCATGAAGCGAACCGGCAGCCGCTGGGAGCCGATCGGCTGGGAGCAGGCGATCCGCGAGATCGGCGGGCGCATCCGCGCGATCGCCGCCGGCCACGGGCCCGACGCCTTCGGCCACCTCGTGGGGTCTGCGGGCGGCGCGAACCTGCTGGCGCCGATGTTCCGCAACGCCTTCTACAGGGCGCTGGGATCGCGCCGCTTCTACGGCACCGGCACCTGCGACACCACCAACAAGTTCCGCGTCTGCGAGGACATGTACGGCTCGCCGTTCCGGCTGGCCTACCCGGACGTCGACAACTGCCGCTTCATGATGGTCATCGGCGCGAACCCGGCGGTATCGGGCAACACGCTCTACCACCTGCCGCATTCGGTGCAACGGCTCAAGGCCATCGTGAAGCGTGGCGGACGCGTAGTCTTCCTGAACCCCCGGCGCATCGAGAGCGCGCAGGCCGGCGAACACCTGTTCATCCGCCCGGACACCGACGTGTTCTTTCTCGCGGCCTTCTGCCGCGAGCTGATCCATCGCGGCGGCGTCGACGCCGGACGCGTAGCCGGTCACATGCGCGGCCTTGACGAACTGCGGCAGGCGGTGGAGCCCTGGACGCCCGAACGCCAGGCCGCGGTCACCGGTGTTCCGGCCGGGACCCTGGTGGAACTGGTCGACGCGCACCGCGCCTCGGGCGCCGCGGCCCTCTACATGGCCACCGGTGTGAACCAGGGCCGCAGCGGCACGTTCTGCTTCTGGCTGCTCGAGGCCATCAACGCGATCTCGGGCAACCTCGACCGCGCCGGCGGCACGCTGATGGGCCAGGGCCTGTTCGACATGGCGAGGCAGATCAGAGACGAGGGCGAGCTGCTGACGCGCGTGGTGCGCGAGGACGGCCTGCCCAGCATCGTGGGTCTGCAGCCCTCCGGCATGCTCGCCGAGGACATGGAGTCCGGCCGGGTGCGCGGCATGATCGTCGAGGCCAGCAATCCGCTGCTCGCCTGCAGCAACCCCAACGGGCGCCTCGACCGGGCCTTCGCGGGGCTGGAGTTGCTGGTCAGCATCGACCTCTTCCGCAACGAGCTCGGGAGCCTGGCGCACTACGTGCTGCCCGCGCCCACCTGGCTCGAGCGCGCCGAACTGCCGTACGCGCTGCAGAGCTTCACCGCGAACACGCCGGTGCCGTACATGACGTACACCGACGCGGTCGTCGAGGCGCCCCCGGAGGTACGGCACGAGTGGTGGATCTACAGCCGTCTCGCGGAGGCGGCGGGCCTGGTGATGTTCGGCAGGCGCCCGCTGGCTGCACTGCTGCGGCTGAACACGCGGCTCGCGTACGCGCGGCGGCCCTGGTTGCGGCGCCTGGCACTGACGCCCGAGAAGATGATCGACGGCATGTTGAAGAAGGGCGGCCTGCCCGGACGCGAGGCCTTCCTGCGCGAGCACCCGCACGGGATGCTGCTGCCACCCAACCCGGGCGGCAACTTCCTGGGCACCGAGCGCGTGCTCACCGCGGATGGCAAGGTGGATCTCGCGCCCGCCGCGTGGGCAGGGCTGTTCGCCGCGCACGCCGAGGAACGCTACGACGAGGAACGCCGGCGCATCGGCGAGTTCAAGCTGATCGGCAAGCGCGAGATCAGGCGCATGAACTCCGCCTCGGCCAACGTACCGCGGCTGGTGAAGGAGGACACGAACTACGCCTGGCTCCACCCCGGTGACGCCGCGGAGCTCTCGGTCGCAAGCGGGGACGTGCTGGTGGTTCGGTCGGACTTCGGGCGCATCGAGATCCCGGTGCGGGTCAGCGACGAGATCATGCCGCGCACGGTCGCGATCCCGCAGTGCTGGGGGCACCGCGACGCCGAGGGGCTCTCGCACGCGCGGGGACACCCGGGAGTGAACTCGAACTGGCTGGCCGGCGACGGGCCGCGGAACATCGACCCGCTCTCGGCGATGTCCCACCTATCGGGGATCTGGATCCGGCTCGAGAAGGCCACGGCCAGCGGCTGATCCCTGCGCGCTGCCCGCCGCGCCTGGCGCACCGATCCGGCGATCGTGAGTCGTTGCTCTCGCGGCGCGCTGGATCTTCGGGCAGAACGGGTCGCGTCGTTACAGCAGCGAGCCGCCGTCGACCGTCCAGACCTGGCCGGTCACGAAACTCGCGCGCCCGGAAGCGAAATAGGCGACGACGCCGGATATTTCCTCCGGCGTCGCGAAGGGCCTGCCGACCAGCGTCCTGCGCATGCGCATGGCACGATCCTCGTCGCTCAGCTTGTCGGCGTTCTTCGTGAAAAAGGCGTTCGCCGGATGGAAGCGGCTGCCCGAGCTGAACGCCTCCGGCTCCCGGGCGAAAGTCGCGTAGGGCGCGACGGCGTTCACGCGCACGCCGTGCTGGCCCACTTCCTTGGCCAGCACGACGGTGAAGCTGTGAACCGCGCCCTTCATCGCCGAGTAGACCGGCAGCATGTAGTCGCCGACGATGCCGGCGGTTGAACCGACGTTGACAATGCTGCCGCTCTTGCGCGCGATCATGCCCGGCAGCACCGCGTGCGTCATGCGCAGCACCGTGCCGAAATTGAGATCGATGTCGCCAAGCCACTTCGCCGGGTCGGAATCGACGAAGAATCCCTGGTCGACGTTGCCGCCGACGCCGTTGACGAGCACGGCAACCGGGCCGAGCGCATCGGCCGCCTCGAGCACGCGGGCGGGCGCCGCCGGATCGAGCAGATCGGCCGCGACGAACACCGCCTCCTGCGCCCCGCGCGAGCGGGCGGCTTCCACCAGCCGGGCGCCCGCTGCCTCGTCACGCCCCACCGCGACCAGGCGCACGCCTTCGGTCGCCAGCTCCAGGGCGATGCCGCGACCGATATTCGCCGTCGCACCCGTGACGATCGCGACCTTTCCCGCCAATCCGAGTTCCATTGCTCACCTCCTTTCCCGGCGCGGCTTCTCGACGTTCACGCCGCCGAACATGCCCTTCGCGATGTCGTTGTCGATCATGTCGTGCGGGAAGCACGGTTCAACGCGGCTGATCGCGTCGAGACGCCTTACCTGCTCGTCGCTGAACGCTACCTCGAGCGCTGCGAGGTTGTCCTCGAATTGCGCGAAAGTCCGCGCGCCGATCAATGGCGACACCACCGCCGGATGCAGCAAGGTCCACGCCACGGCGACCTGCGCCGGCGTCCTGTCCATCTCGCCGGCGATCGCCTTGACCGCGTCGGCGATCCCGAGCGCACGCTCGTTGAGCCGTCCGCGCGCGAGATTGATCGCCTTGCGCGAAGCGAGACCACCGAGGGTCGTCTCGACAGGCGCATCGAGGTCCTCGCGCGCGTACTTTCCCGACAGCACGCCGCCGGCGAGCGGCGCCCACGGCAGGACGCCCAGCCCCATCTCGAGCGCCATCGGCATGAACTCGCGCTCCACCGTGCGCTCGGTGAGGTTGTACGGAATCTGCAGCGCCACGAGCGGCGACCAGCCGCGCAGATCGGCGATCGCCTGCATGCGCGACACCTGCCACGCCGGCGTGTCCGAAATGCCCGCGTAGAGGATCTTGCCGGCGCGCACCAGGTCGTCGAACGCGCGCAGGATCTCCTCGACCGGCGTGCGGTTGTCCCAGATGTGCAGGTAGAGCAGATCGATGAAATCCGTATCGAGCCGTCGCAGACTCGCCTCCACCGAGCGGATCATGTTCTTGCGGTGGTTGCCGCTCGCGTTCGGATCGCCGGGCTGCATCGTCAGCGAGTACTTGGTCGCGAGCACGAGGCGATGGCGCTGTCCCTGCACGAGCTGGCCGACCAGCGTCTCGGATCCCCCGCCGCCGTAGAAGTTCGCGGTGTCGATGAAGTTGCCACCGAGCTCGACGTAGCGGTCGAACATCCGGCGCGCGTCCTCGTCGCTGCTGCCCCATCCAGCGGACAGCCCGAAGGTCATCGTGCCCAGCGACAGCGGCGAAACGCGCAGCCCCGAGCGGCCCAGCAGGCGATAGTCGTCGAGTCCGAGAGTCATGCCGTCTTTCCTCCGCCGGTTTGCGTTGCGCACCTGTCGCTAGTGACCCGCCCGATGGCCACCGCGAGAAGAACTCCCTGGCGGCATCCGCGAGATGCCAGATCTTCGCACCCGGCCGTGCCCGTGGCCACCATTTGAAACCGGACAACCGGTTGATTTAGCCTAACCCTGGCCCGGCAGCGCGCCGGGCGTCAAGTTCCCCCCTTTTTTCAACGGAACCGTGCAGAGCACGGTTCCCTCCGGCACGAGGCGAACGTCTTGACGCGCATGGACTGGATTCGCGGCGACACGCTCGGCCTGGACTTTCCCGCTCACGGCGAGGCTCTGAGGGCCGGCGGCACGGCATTCCTCACCCGGGCCTTTCGCGCGGCCGGCTCGCTTGCCGAGGACAACCGCGTGACCGGTATCCGCGAGTGCCGGGAGATTTCCGGCGGCAGCACCGGGCGCAAGCTGCTGCTGTCGGTCGAATACGAGAAGCCCGCGGCGGATCTGCACACCGAGCTGTTCGTGAAATTCTCGCGCGACTTCGACGACGAGATCCGCGACCGCACGAAGGTCCAGATGGAACTGGAAGTGTGGTTCGCGCTGCTCTCGCGCAGCCCCGGGTTCCCCATCGCGGTCCCGGCGTGCTACTTCTCCGATTACCACCACGAATCGGGTACCGGCATTCTGATCACGCAGCGCATTCCCTACGGCGCCGATGGCGTCGAGCCGCACTACCCGAAATGCCTCGATTACCGCATGCCGGATCAGCTGGGGCACTACCAGGCTCTGATCCGGGCGCTGGGCCGGCTGGCCGGCACGCACAAGGCCGGACGTCTGCCCGCGACGGTAGAACGCTATTTTCCGTTCGACCCCGCCAGGCTGGTGGTCAGCAAGCGCGACCCTTACACGCCGGAACAGATCGGTACGCGGGTGACCAGCTACATCGAATTCGCGGCGGACTGTCCGCAGCTGTTGCCGGAGAACATCCGCACGCGCGACTTTCTCGCGCGCTTCGCGCACGAGGCGCCCCGGTTCCAGTCGCTGGCCAGGACGGGCAACCGCATCCTGCAGGGCACGCCCGGCATGATCGCGCTGTGCCACTGGAACGCGCACGTCGACAACGCCTGGTTCTGGCGCAACGAGGAGAACCGCATCGAGTGCGGCCTGATGGATTGGGGCAACGTGAGCCAGATGAACGTGGCCATGGCGATCTGGGGATGCCTGAGCGCCGCGGAAATACCGCTCTGGAACGATCACCTCGACGAATTGCTGGCCCTGTTCGCGAGCGAATTCGAGAGCTGCGGCGCTCCGGCGCTCGATCCGGCCGAATTCAGGGAGCACCTGCTCATCTACGTGGCGATGATGGGACTCAACTGGATGCTCGACGTGCCGCAGTACATCCGTCGCAGGTTGCCCGACGTGGCCGAGGCACAAAGCCGCTTCGATCCGCGCATCCAGGACGATGAGCGGGTGCGCTCGCAGCTGCTGATCATGACTGCGTTCCTGAATCTGTGGGAACGAAGCGATATCGCGGGCGTGATCGACCGGATGGCGAAGGCCCGCTGAACCTCGCGGCCTGCTCATCGCACGCCTTCCCGGCACGCCGGTAGAGACGAGCCATTCTTGTATTGTCCGTGCGCCTTGCCGTAGCGTAGGGCGCCACCGGAACGAACAGCGAGAGAAGATCATGTCAGTCACCACGCAACGCGTTGCCGTTGTCACGGGAGCCAGTTCAGGCATCGGCAAGGAAGCGGCGAAGGCCCTCGCGGCACAGGGCTGGCGAGTCATCGCCCTGGGTCGCGACCCCGAGCGCTCCGCGGCCGCAGCAGCGGAAATTCGCTCCGCATCCAGCACCGGCAAGGTGGACATGCTGCATGCCAATCTCTCGCTGCTGGCCGATGTCGTGCGCGTCGCCGGGCAGATCGCCGCCCTCACCGATCGCGTCGACGTGCTGATCAACAACGCGGGCGGCATGTCGAAGGCGCGGGTCGTCACCGCGGAAGGCCTCGAGGAGAATTTCGCCGGCAATCATCTCGGCCCGTTCCTGCTGACGAAAGAGCTGCTGCCGCTGCTGCAGCGCGCCGCAGCGGATGCGCCCAGGGGCAGCGTGCGCATCGTCAACACGTCCTCCGACGCCAGCGAAATGATCAGGGACATGCCCTGGGACGATCTGCAATTGCTGACCGGCGATTACAACGCGGGGCTCGCCTACTGCCGGAGCAAGCTGGCCAATGTACTGTTCGCGCGCGGACTGGCCGGGCGGCTCGCCGGCGACGGCATCGTCGCCCATGCCGTGCACCCGGGCGTGGTCGCGTCCAACTTCGTCAACAGTGCGAACGAGCAGACCCAGGCGTACATTCGTACGCTGGACGCACTGACACCCGCGGAAGGCGCCGACACGCTGATCTGGCTCGCGACGGCGGCGGAAGCGGGACAAGGCAACGGCGGCTATTTCCACCTGCGCAAACCGAAAACCCCGAACCCCGTGGTCGAGGATGAGGCCGCCGTGGAGCGCTTGTGGGGCGCCAGCGAACGGCTCGTTGCCGACGCGGGATACTGACTCCCTGCCGGATGAACCGGCACGCGACCGCTACCAGGCCGCGCGCCACACGCAAGTGGCCAATGCAGCCGCCGGCAGCGTCACTTCGGCATGCCTGCCGCGGAACGCGATGCCGAACGAACGGGGCTGATCGGCCTCGTTCAATACCAGCAACACGATCTGCCCCTCGGGTGTCAGAAAGGCCACGCTGTGCAGCGGCGCCTCTGCATCGGAGAAGATCCGTACCGAACCCGGACGAACGAACTTCGCGGCGTGTGCGATCACGTAGTACGCCACGTTGCGGCTGATCCCGTCCCCGACGGTGAGCGCACCCACGCAGCGCGCCTCGCCTGCGGCCGTATGCGGACCGCACCAGGGGTCAGAGGCCAGGTTCCATTCGAAGACCGCGGCACTCCAGTTGCACAACGAACCGATCAGCACATGCCTGGCATGCCACAGCAGGTCCGGTCCGAACTCCCCGTCCGATCCGACCCACTGTTCCGTGAAATACAGCTTCATGTCCGGATGCGCCTCGCGCACCGCGGAGAGCACCGAAATGTCGCCCGCGTAAAGGTGCCACGCCGAACCGCTCAGGTAGCGGCACGCCTCGCGGTCCGCGAACACCGCCAGCGGGTACTCCGCCACATCGCAGTTGTGATCCCAGCAGAAGA
Source organism: uncultured Klebsiella sp. (assembly GCA_964465455.1). Lineage (GTDB taxonomy): Bacteria > Pseudomonadota > Gammaproteobacteria > Pseudomonadales > UBA5518 > UBA5518. The sequence goes on along the minus strand of CAYXJM010000060.1, from coordinate 1,319 downwards.
CTTCCACGTGGCCCAAGCCGGCGCGCGCCAGTGCCGGGCCCAGGTGGTCCCTGACGAATTCTGCCTGCTCGGGCGCTTCCATCACCATGCTGGGCTCGTTCTTGCGATTCAGCGGCTCGTTCTGCGGCGTGATCGCGTGCACCGTGATGCCTTGCTCCCGCATGGCGAGGATGTACCTGACGAAGTACGCCGCATAGACGGAAAAACAGTCGCGCCTGAGGCTGCCGCCGACGAAACCGCCGTTGGTCTTCATCCACGGCGGCGCGGACCACGGCGTGGCGATGATCCGCAGCGCCGGCGCGATGGCCAGGATTTCCCGCAGCAACGGGATGACTTCGCGATCGCCGGCGGCGATGTCGAAATGGGCGAGCGCGAAATCGTCCTCGCCCGCCGGCCGGTCGTCGCAGGAGAAACTCCGCTCGCTCAGATCCGACGCGCCGATGCCGAGGCGCAGGAAGCTCACGCCGATACCGTCGCCGTCGGGCAGGAACAGTTCCCGTAACAGCAGCGCCCGCTCTGCCGCCGGCAAACGGCTGATCAGCAGCGCACTCCCGCCGGTCAGCGAAAAGCCGAATCCGTCGATGCGCTGGAAGCGCCGCTCGGGGTCCACCGCCACGACCGGCAAATCCGGGGCAAGACTGCGGAACGCGGGCTCGTGCAGCTGCCGCTGGAACAGCGCGCTGCGATCGGCCGCCGTCACCCACTGCCGCAGGCGATCAGCATCATCGCCGAGCATCACGTCGACCCGCCGCAACCTGCCCGCGCGCAGCGCCTCGGCATCCGCGGCCGCAAGGTAGCGGCCTTCGACGGCGCGCGTGCTGCCGTCGCGCGCATGGAGCAGATAGCCGACGGGCCGGACGCCGTCGGGCCCGAAGGTGTCGCGACGCGCCGGATTGACGTACACGAGCAAGGTCGACCCCCACAGGGTGCAGACCGCGCTGCCCGACGCGATCGATTCCTCGGTGTCGAAGGGTTTCACGCACTGCGCTTGCGTGGTGAAGAAGCTGCCTGACAGCGCAGGCGCCGGCCGGAACCGCAGCTCGCCGTCCTCGAGCACGAAAGGCGAGCTCCCGAGAAACAGCTGCACCCACAGCTGCAACAATTCGACCGTGGCGCCCGACAGGCGCGCGACACAGCCGCGGCCGTGCTGGCGCGGGTCGACCGTGAAGCCGCTGCTGACCAGGAAGCTCGAACTCTCCGCCGGGTTCCGTCCGTACTCCGCGGGATCGCGCAAGCCCACCAGCAGCTTCTCGATGTCCGCGTGGAATTCCGCGATCAAGCCGGCGCGCACCATCTCCAGCACCCACTTGTAGTGCATG
>CAYXJM010000059.1:0-10559 GCA_964465455.1 uncultured Klebsiella sp. | reverse complement strand
CGATGTCGAAGCGCATCCAGCGCACCCACTCGGGATGGCGCGTGAGGCGGATGCGCACCGTCGCCCACGGATCGCCCGCCTTGATCCAGGCGGTGTAGAGGATCCCGTACTGCGGGCGCTCGCCGCCGGGCGTGCCGGCGGCACCGGCGCGCGCGGCCGCGACGGCCAGGCTCGTCGCCAGCAGGGTGGCAAGGATCGTGCGCAGCATCGAACTTCCTCGGGGCAGTCGGGTCGAAGCGCGGCGTGCAGGGGTGCGACCGCGGGCTCGCGATCACTATAGAGAGTGGCGCGGGGCGCAACAATGGAGCAGTCCCGCGCGTGCCTTGCGCGGGCGGTTGCCGCTGGAGAGGGCCATGGGTATAGTGCGGCGCCATTTCAGGTCGCCAGTGACAGCGGGAGCGCGGAGATGATCGAGGTCACGCAGCTCGGCAAGAGCTTCGGGGAACTGGCCGCGGTGCGCGGGATCGACTTCACCGTGCGCCCCGGCGAGGTGCTCGGATTCCTCGGCCCGAACGGCGCCGGCAAGTCCACCACGATGAAGATGATCGCGGGCTTCATCGCCCCCAGCACGGGCACGGTGCGCGTGTGCGGCCACGACGTGCAGGAGGACACCCTCGGCGCGCAGCGCCTGATCGGCTACCTGCCCGAGGGCGCGCCGAGCTACGAGGACATGACGGTGCTCGAGTTCCTGCGCTTCATCGCGGAGGTGCGCGGCCTTGTCGGCGCGGCGGGCGAGGAACGCCTCGCGCGCGTGCTCGAGCAGATGGACCTCGGCGGCGTGCGCCACCAGCGCATCGAGACGCTCTCGAAAGGTTTCAAGCGCCGCGTCGGCCTCGCGCAGGCGATCCTGCACGACCCGCAGGTGCTTATCCTGGACGAGCCGACCGACGGCCTCGATCCCAACCAGAAGCACCAGGTCCGGGAACTGATACGCGGCCTCGCCGGCGACAAGATCGTGATCATCTCCACGCACATCCTCGAGGAGGTGCATGCGGTGTGCAACCGCGCGATCGTGATCGCCGCGGGGCGCATCGTGGCCGACGGCACGCCGGGCGAGCTCGAGGCGCGCTCGCGCTACCACCGCTCGGTGCACATCCACTTCTCGGCCGACATGCGCGTGGTCGACGCGGTCGCCGCGCGCGAGGCGCTGGCCGCCCTGCCGGGCGTGGCCGAAGTGGAGACGCACGCCAACGGCCGGCGCCTGGTGGTCATCGCGGTGCCGGGCAGCAATCCGCTGCCCTCTGTCGCGCACCTGGTGCACGACCGCGGCTGGGAGGTCGACGAGCTGCACGTGGAGCGCGGCCGGCTCGACGAGGTGTTCCGGGACATCACGCGGGAGGTGGCATGAGCAGCATGACCGGCATCATCGCGCGGCGTGAGCTGGCGGCGTACTTCGCGACCCCGCTCGCCTACGTCTTCGTGCTGATCTTCCTGATGCTGAGCGGCGTGTTCACGTTCTACATCGGCGGCTTCTTCGAACGCGGGCAGGCCGACCTCGCGCCGTTCTTCAACTTCCACCCCTGGCTCTACCTGTTCCTGGTGCCCGCGATCGCGATGCGGCTGTGGTCCGAGGAGCGCAAGAGCGGCACGATCGAGCTGCTGCTGACGCTGCCGGTGACGCGCTGGCAGGCCGTGCTCGGGAAGTTCCTGGCGGCCTGGCTGTTCACGGGACTCGCGCTCGCGCTGACATTCCCGCTCTGGATCACGGTGAACGTGCTCGGCAGCCCGGACAACGGCGTGATCCTCTCGAGCTACGTGGGCAGCTGGCTGATGGCGGGCAGCTTCCTCGCGATCGGCTCCTGCATGTCGGCGCTGAGCCGCAACCAGGTGATCGCCTTCATCCTCGCGGTGGTGGTGTGCTTCCTGTTCGTGCTGAGCGGCTTCCCGGTGGTGCTCGACGCGGTGAGCGCCTGGGCGCCGCGCGTGGTGGTGGACGCGATCGCCTCGATGAGCTTCCTCACGCGCTTCGCGGCCATCAGCAAGGGGGTCATCGCGCTGCAGGACCTGCTGTTCTTCGTGGCGCTGACGGCCGCGTGGCTCGCGGCGACGGCGGTGGTGATCGAAATGAAGCAGGCGGATTGAGAGCATGGCGATGAATCGCAAGATCTACCCGCGCCTCGCGCTGGCGCTGCTCGCGGTCGGTTTCGTGAGCTTCATGGCGCTGGACAACCTGCTGTTCGGCGGCCTGCGCGCAGACCTCACCGAGAACCGCATGTACACGGTCTCGAAGGGCACGCGCGAGATCATCGAGGGCATCGACGAGCCGATCGACCTCTATTTTTTCTTCTCCGACAAGGCCACGAAGGACGTCGCGCCACTGCGCGGCTACGCGCGGCGCGTGCGCGAGCTGCTCGAGGAGTACGCGCTGATCGCCGACGGGCGCATCCGGCTCAGGGTGATCGACCCGGTGGCCTTCTCGGAAGCCGAGGACCAGGCCGCCGAGTTCGGCCTGCAGGCGGTGCCGCTCGATGCCGGCGGCGAGCAGGTCTACTTCGGCCTCGCCGGCAGCAACGCCTGGGGCGAGCAGCAGGTGATCCCGTTCTTCCAGCCCGAGCGCGAGGAATTCCTCGAATACGAGCTGAGCAAGATGCTCGCGAGCCTCGCGACCGCGAAGAAGCCGGTGATCGGCGTGATCTCGGGGCTGCAGCTGAACGGCGGCTTCGACATGATGAGCGGCCAGCCCACGGCGCCCTGGGTGGTCATGGAGCAGCTGCAGCAGGGCTTCGAGGTGCGCAACCTCCCGCTCACGGGGGATTCCATCGACGGCGACGTCACCACGCTGATGGTCGTGCATCCCGCGGGCATCCCGGACGCGATGCAGTACGCGATCGACCAGTTCGTGCTGAAGGGCGGCAAGGCCATCGTCTACGTCGACCCGTACTGCGAGTCGAGCCGCGGGGCCGGCAGCCCGATGGAGATGCCCGGGGCCTCCGGTTCCGCCTCCGACCTGCCGCGGCTGTTCAAGGCCTGGGGCGTCGAGTACACCGCGGACAAGGTGGTCGGTGACGCCGGCACCGCGCTGCAGATCAGCGTCGCCGCCGACCAGCCGCCCGTCGCGCACATCGGCTTCCTCGGGCTCGGCGTGGACGACATCGCGCGCGGGGACGTGGTGACCGGGAGCCTCGAGTCGATCAACCTCGGCATGGCCGGCGCGCTGAGGCCCGCCGCCGGCGCCACCACGCACTTCGAGCCGCTGCTGCAGTCGAGCCCGCAGGCGGCTCTGCTCGACGCGACGCAGGTGCAGATGAGCCGCGATCCGGCGTCGCTGCTGAAGGGGTTCACGCCTGGCGGCGAGCGTTTCACGCTGGCCGCGCGCATCAGCGGTCCCGTGAAGTCGGCCTTCGACGGGCCGCAGGTCGAGGGGCGAGAACACGTGAGCGAGGCCAGCGACATCAACGTGATCGTGGTGGCCGACGCCGACCTGCTCGCCGACCGCTTCTGGGTGCAGGTGCAGGATTTCTTCGGCCAGCGCGTGGCCACGGCATGGGCCGACAACGCCGCGTTCGCGCAGAACGCGCTCGAGAACCTGAGCGGCAGCTCGGCGCTGATCGGTATCCGCAGCCGCGGCCGCTACTCGCGTCCCTTCGAGCTGGTGCAGCAGATCCGCATGGGCGCCGACGCGCGCTACCGCGAGAGCGCGGAGCTGCTGCAGCAGCGCCTCGACGAGACGGAGCAGCATCTCGCCGAGCTGCAGCGCGACAAGCAGCACAGCAACCAGCTCGTGCTGTCGCCGGAGCAGGAGCAGGCGCTCGCGCGATTCCAGGAAGAGAAGCTGCGCATCCGCAAGCAGTTGCGCGAGGTGCGGCTGCAACTCGACCAGGACATCGAGCGCCTCGGCACCGTGCTGAAGGTGCTGAACATCGTGGTGATGCCGCTGCTGCTGACGCTGGCGCTCGCGCTCTGGCACCGCTGGCGCGTGCGGCGCCGCCGGGCCGCCGATCAACGCTAGTGCAGGGGAGCGGATCCGGATGCACATGAACCAGAAGAGCAGGCTCGCGCTGGCAGCCGCCATCGTCGCGGTGATGGTGCTGATGGTGGCGGTGTTCGGCTACCGCGACCGGCCCGAGACCGCGCCGGGAGGCGCGGGAGCGTGGCTGCCGGGGTTGAAGGAGCAACTCGGAGAGTTGCGGCGGCTGCGACTGCAGTCGAGCGCCGAGGGCGTGACGCTGGTGCACGGCGCCGCGGGCTGGGGCGTGGAAGAGCGCGCCGGCTACCCGGCGGACTTCGGACAGCTCGAGAAGTTGCTGGAGGCGCTGGCCAATGCGCAGCTGGTGGAGCGCAAGACCGCGAAGCCGGAGTTCTTCGACCGCCTGGGCCTGACCGACATCGAGCAGCCCGACAGCGAGGCGGTCCAGCTCGAGATCTGGAGCGATGCCGCGGAGCCGATCGCGCGCGTGCTGGTCGGCAAGGCGGCCGAGGGCCGCGGCGGGCGCTACGTGCGCGCGGTCGCGGACACGCAGACCTGGCTGATCGACACCGCGCCGGAGCCGATGGCCAGCCCCGCGGACTGGATCGACCGCAGCCTGCTCGGGGTGGACTTCGCGCGCGTCGCGACGGTCGCGCGGGCTCTCGGCGGCAGGCCCGAGTTCAGCGCCGCGCGCGCCGTCGCGGGCGAGGCGTCGCTGGCCGTGGCGACGCTGCCGGCCGGCAAGACGCCGCGCTACCAGAGCGTGTTCGACGCCGCGGCGCGCGCGATCCTCACCGCCGAGCCGGAGGACGTGCGCAAGGCGGGGGAGCTCGATTTCGGTGCGGCCGCCGAGACGCGGGTCGGCTGCTTCGACGGACTCGCGCTCACGGTGCGCGCGCTGAAGGCCAAGGACGGCAACTGGGTGACGATCGCCGCCGCGGCCGGCGATCCGGTGCCGCGCGCGGACGCGCCGCCCGCGACGCCGCAGCCCGCGGACGTGGCGGCGGAGGCCGAGCGCCTCAACGGCCGCCTGCAGGGCTGGGCGTTCAAGGTGTCGGACTACGTCTACGGGGAGCTCGCGAAGGGCCTCGCCGACTACGTGCAGGACGAGAAGCCGGCGGCCGGCGCCACGCCCGCCCCCGGAGCGCAACCGCAATCGCGGACGGAGACCGATGATGAATGAGTCCGACGTCCTCGGCTCGCGCCGGGCGATATTCGCGTGGCTGTGGCTGCTGATCGCAATGGTGTTCGGCATGGTCGTCGTGGGTGGCGTGACGCGCCTGACCGGTTCGGGGCTGTCGATCGTCGAGTGGGCGCCGATCCTGGGCACGCTGCCGCCGCTGAACCATGCCGACTGGATGGCCGCCTTCGGGAAGTACCAGCAGTATCCGCAGTACCGCATCACGCATCCCGACATGACGCTGGCGGAATTCCAGGGCATCTTCTTCTGGGAGTACGTGCACCGGCTTCTCGGTCGCCTCGTCGGCATGGTGTTCCTGCTGCCGTTCCTGTGGTTCTGGCTGCGCGGCTGCCTGTCGGCACGGCTGCGCGGGCGGCTGCTGGTGGCGCTCGGGCTCGGCGCCCTGCAGGGCCTGATGGGTTGGCTGATGGTGAAGAGCGGCCTGGTCGACGAGCCGCGCGTCAGTCACTTCCGGCTGGCGGCGCATCTCGGGCTCGCCTTCTCGATCATGGCCTACCTTTTCTGGGTGCTGCTGCAGTTGCGCGGCGACGCGGCGCGCGCGGTCGCCAGGGCAGCCGCGCCGCGCGTGCTGCTGTGGAGCGTTGCCGCGCTGACGGTGCTGCAGATCGTCTATGGCGCCTTCGTCGCCGGTCTGCGTGCCGGGCTCGTCTACAACACCTTCCCGAAGATGGGCGAACGCTGGATCGCCGAGGGCGTGATGGGGATGGATCCCGCGTGGCTCAGCCTGCTCGAGCACGACGTCACGATCCAGTTCGTGCACCGCTGGCTGGGCACGGCGCTGCTGTTCCTGGTCGCGGCGTTGTGGCTGCGCGTGCGGGCGGGGCGCTTCGCGCTGGCGCAGCGCGCGAGCGTCGCGGCGCTGATGGGCCTCGTGGCGCTACAGTACGGGCTGGGCGTCTACACGCTGCTCGGACAGGTCCCGATCGTGCCCGCGGTGATGCACCAGGGCTGCGCGAGCCTGGTGCTGCTCGCGGTGGTCTGGGTGCTGCACGCCTTCCGGCGCCGCGAGGCGTAGCCCGCGCTCCCTGGTCAGTCGCGTCCCGGGCGGCGCAGGATCCCGCGCAGCACGCGATCGTCCTGCAGCGTCCAGCGCAGGCGCCCGCGAGCGACCCCCCGCCCGCACAGCAGCAGGCGATCGCCGCGCGCGAGCCCCTCGTGCGCGCCGGGCAGCAGGCTCTTGCCGCCCTGGTGCTGCAGCAGCAGCGGCACGGCATTCAGCTCGATGTCGCGGTTGTCGGGAGCGCACATCAGGTCGCCGACCGTGATGCCGCGGCCGCGGCGCAGCGCCGCGACCACGGAAGGAGCGCTGGCCTCGTCGATGGCGACCGACCATGTCTCGGCGATCTCGTCGCCGATGCGCTCGCGCATGCGCTCCAGCAATCCGTGCACCCAGTCCTTGTCCTGCTGCCGCGCCAGGCGCAGGAAGTACGACAGCTGCGGCGCGCGGATGATGCGCAGCACCTCGGCAGCCACGATGTAGCCGGAAAGCGTGGTGATGTCGGCGCCGATGGTGCGGAACAGCGGCGTGTTGCGCCGCTCCGACTGGCGCAACACCATGAACAGGCGGGGATTGAGTTCCCGCGCCAGCATCGCGATCGCGAGGCTCGTGGTGTCGTTCGACGTCGCCACGACGATGGCGTCGGCGCTCTCGATGCGCGCGCGGCGCAGCGTCGCGGCGTCCATCGCGTTGCCGGTGACGAAATCGCCTTCCGGTTCACCCGGCGCGTGCAGGTCCACGACGCCGACCTCGATACCGACCTGGCGCAGGTGGCGGTGCACAGTGCGCCCGAAGCGACCGTAGCCGCACACCACCCACCGCCCGTGCGGGAAGGCCGGCGGGTTGGCCATCGGCGTGCTGCTCTGCGTCGTGAGGCTCTCGTAGATCACGTGCAGGCTGGGCTTCAGCAGGGCCTGCGCAAGGCGCTCGGCGAAGGTATCGTGCGGGTTGATCAGGTGCTCTGCGCCGACGCGCGCCATCGCGGCCTGGTGTTCGTGGTGGTGCGCGACGCAGATCACCTGGCGTTCGGGCGCGAGGATCTTCGCATTCAGCGACACCGAGAGGTTCGCGGCGTCGTCGCCGGTGAGCGCGAGCGTGGCGATGCAGGCCGGTTGCGTGACACCCGCGGTGAGAAGCGTGCCGGGGTCCATCGCGTTGGCCTGCAGCGCGGGCACCGCCATCGGCAGCTCGTCGACTTCCACCGAATCGACCCGCCCCGGGTCGCGATCGACCACCACGACGCCGATGCCTTCGTCGCACAGCTCGCGCGCGATCAGCTTGCCGGCGTCGTCGTAGCCGCACAGCAGCACGAAGGGCTCGCGCAGGCGCCGCACCGCGGCGGCGAAGCGGTTCTCGTGGATGGTGCGCCGGAACAGGGGGTCCTGCAGCGTCGATAGCAGGGCGCCGATGCCGTAGAGCCAGGCGACGACGGTGGCGTAGATCGAGGCCGTGGCCCAGAGGCGCTGCGCGTCGGAGAAGGGCTGCGGGATCTCGCCGAGGCCGATCGTGGTGCCGAGGAAGCTGACGAAGTAGAACGCGTGCAGGAAGCTCATTCGCCAGGGCCGGCCCTCGGCGTCCACGCCCGGCACCACCGTGAAACCGAACACCGCGACCGCGTAGACCACGATCAGCACGATCAGCGGCGTACGCAGCCGCCTGAGCAGCAGGAACAGCCCCGGCTGGACGCGCCGCGCTTCCATCGTCAGCGACGCAGGCTCGCCGTCTCGATCACGAGCAGCACCACCGACACAACGTTCGCGACCATCGCGCCGATCGACAGCGAGACCACTATCACCGTGTCGTGCTCGGAGATCTGCACGCCGTCCAGCGTCGCGGCCGCCCACACGACGGCGGCCGCGATCAGCTGCACGTCGGCGACCAGGCTGGTCGCGAGCATCGTCGAGCCGAGCAGCGAGCGGTCCCCGAACTTCATCACCGTGGCGATCAGGCTCACGATGATCGCCATCCCCAGCTCGTACTTGTCGTGGTGCGTGATGTCGTCGATGTCGCCGACCACGAAGCCCACGTTCAGCGTCAGGGCCAGCACGATCACGAAGGCAAAGAGGATCTTGTCGAAACTCACCGGCGTCTCCGTCTGCTGTCTTGCACGCAGCGAGGCTAACCGGGAACGCCGCGCCCGGCAACGGCGGCAGCGGGCCTATTCGGCGTGCAGGGCCTCGATCGGATCAAGGTTTGCTGCATTGAGCGCGGGCACGATGCCCGCGAGGAGCCCGATGCCGCAGCTGAGGGCGAGCGAGAGCAGCAGGTACAGCGGCTCGATCGCGACCGGCAGCCCGGGCACCACGGCGCGGGCGAGCAGGATCAGCGCGAGCACCGCGAGCAGCCCCATCAGCCCGCCGAGCGCCGCGAGCAGCACGGCCTCGCCGAGGAACATCAGCAGCACCTGCCGGCGCGTCGCGCCGAGCGCACGCAGCAGGCCGATCTCCTCGATGCGCTCGGCGAGCGCGGTGTTCATGATCGTGAGCACGCCGACGCCGCCGACCAGCAGCGCGACGCCGCCGATCGCGCCGATCGCGAACTTCAGCATGGTCAGGATCTTGTCGAGGCTCGCCAGCATGTCCTCCTGGGTGAACAGCGTGAAGTCGTCCTCGCCGTGGCGCTCGGCGAGGTGGGCGCGCACGCGCTCGCTGTACTGGCGCGAGCTCGTGGAGGCGCGGAACACCAGGTCGATCTCCATCAGGCCCTCGCGGTTGAACATGGCCTGCCCGATGTCGGTGGGAATGTAGATCGCGTCGTCGAGGTCGAAGCCGAGCAGCTGCCCCTTGGGCCGCATCACCCCGATCACCTGGAAGCGGCTGCCGCCGATGCGCACGAACTCGCCGAGGGCGCTGCGCCCGCGGAACAGCTCCTCCTTCACCGTGGCCCCCAGCACCGTGAAGTAGCGCGAATTGCGCAGGCCGTCGTCGGGCAGGAAGCGCCCCTGCGCGACCTGGAAGCGCCAGGCGAGCGGCATGTCGGCGCTCACGGCGTAGACGTCGGTGTCGCGCTGGAAGCGCCCGGCCTCGATCTTCGTGGTGCCGAGGATCACCGGCACCACGGCCTCCGTGTGCGGCAGAGTGCGCAGCGACAGCGCGTCGGCGAGGGACAGCGGACGCACGGTCGCGAGCAACCCGGCGCCGCCCATCGTCTCGGTGCGGCCCGGCGTCACCGTGACGATGCGCGTGCCGAACTGCGAGAAGCTCTCGAGCAGGTAGAGGCGGATGCCCTCGCCGATCGAGGTCAGCAGCGTCACGGCGCAGATGCCGATCGCGATGCCGATGGCGGTGAGGAGGCTGCGCAGCCGGCTGCTCAGCAGCGCGCGCAGCACCCAGCGGGTCCAGTCGGCGGCGCGCATCGGCTCAGCGCCTGCCGAGTGCCGCGACCGGCTCGAGCCGCGCGGCCCGGACCGCGGGAAGCCAGGCGAAGAGCAGCGCCGTCGCGAGCGCGAGCGCGCTCGCCGCGGCCAGCGCCCAGGCGGGCGTGGCGAAGGGCACGGCCGGGTAGAGCGCCGCCAGCAGCACGATGGCGACGTGCCCGACGACCATGCCGGCCACCGCCCCGGCGGCCGCGAGCACCGCGGCCTCGGCGAGGAAGATCGCGCGCACCTGGGCGTCCGTTGCGCCCAGCGCCTTCAGCAGCCCGATCTCGGGCGTGCGCTGGCGCACCGTCATCAGCATGAGGTTCATCACCAGCACGCCGGCCACCACCAGGCTGATCGCGGCGATGCCGCCCACCCCCAGCGTCAGCACGCGCAGCACCCCGTCGAAAGTGCTGATCATCGCGTCGGGACTGGTCACCGTGACGTCCTCCTCGCCTTCGTGCAGCTCCTTCATGCGGGCGAGCAGCGCTGCCTTCAACTGCGCGGTGGAGGTGCCCTCGCGTGCCTTCAGCACCACGCGGAACAGGCCGTTGGTGTCGAACACCTGCTGCGCCGAGGCCACCGGGATGAAGATGGCTTCGCTCAGGTCCGTGCCGAAGGAGTCGCCGCGACCCTCGAGCACGCCGATGACGCGGAAGCGGTAGTCGCGCAGCCGCACCCACTGGCCGATGGCGCGCCGGTTGCCGAAGAGCTCGTGCTTCAGCTTCTGCCCGATCACCGCGACCGGCGTTGCGAGGTCGAGCGCGAGGGGCGGCAGCCTGCTGCCCTGCGCGATGCGCAGTTGCCGCACCGCGAAGAAGTCGGCGCTGGTGCCGATCACGGTGCTGTCGCGCTCGCGGCTGCCGTGCGAGACCGGTGCGTTGCCCGCCACCACCGGGGCGATCGACTCGATGCCGGCGACGGTGCGCTGGACGGTGAGCATGTCGGCCAGCGTGATGTCGCGCGCGGCCAGGCCGGTCACCGGCGGCATGCCGCCGGTGGTGCTCTTGCGGCCGGGGAACATCACCACGGTGTTCTTGCCGATGAACGAGAACTCGCCGAGCACGTAGCGCCGTGCGCCCTCGCCGAGGGCGAC